>JAJXTK010000709.1 GCA_021783935.1 Myxococcales bacterium
TGCTGCGCGCGCCGCGCCTCGGCGAGCGCTTGCTCCGCCCCCTCGGCCGCCGCGCGGAGCGCCTGCGCGAGCGCCGCCTCGAGCCCGGCGAGCTCTGCTTGCTGCTCGGTGCGCAGCCGCTCGAGCAGCGCGCGCGTCGCCTCCTGCTGCGCGGCGCGGTCCTCGGCGAGCGCGCGCGCGTGAGCCTCCGCGGCGGCGTCTCGCTCCACGCGCAGCGCCTGAATCGTCTCTTCGTTCGCCTTCTGCTTGGCGGTGGCGGCCTCCGCCTCCTGCTTGCGACGCGCGACGAGCCGCTCGTGATCGCCGCGCAGGCGCGCGAGCACGTCCGCGTTCGCCGCGGCCTCGGCTGCGTGCCGCGCGCGCTCTTGGGCGAGCGTCTGCTCGGCGGCCTGCTTGGCGCGCTCGACGATCGCGAGCGTCTCGGCCTGCTGCTTCGACCCGCGCGAGAGCGCCTCTTCGCGCCCGATCGCGCGCGCGTTGGCCGCCTCGATCGCGACCTTCGCCTGCGCGCGCTCCTGCTCGATGCTGGCGCGCAGCGCCGCGAGCGCCTCGCGCTCCTTCGCCTCGCCCGCACGCGCCTCCGCCAGTGCCTTCGCGTGCGCCTCGTCGCGCGCCGCGAGGCGCTGCTCGGCCTCCTTCTGCGCCCGCTCGACGCGCGTGCTCGCTTGGTCCTCGAGGCGCCTGCGTGCCGCCTCGGCCTCGGACTGGGCCGTGGCGAGGGCGGCGTCGCTCGCGAGCTTCAGGCGCGTGAGCTCCTCGGAGTGGGCGCGATCGAGCTCCGCGCGCGTGGCGGCCGCGTCTTCGAGCGCGCGCGACGTGCGCTCTTCGATCTCGGCGCGCGTCTTGTTGGCCGCCGCGAGCGCCGCGGCGTGCGCGCGCGTCTCGCGGGCCCTCGCCTCGCGCTCGGCGGCGAGCTCCGCCTCGAGGCGCCCGAGCTCGGGCCCTTGCCGCTCGATGGCGCGCGCGGCCTCGTCTTGCTTGCGGCTCGCCGCCGCGGCCTCGGTCTGCGCGCGGGCGGCCGCCTCGCGCGTGCCGGCGAGCTCCTTGGCGAGCGCCCTGAGCGTGCGTTCGCCCTCGGCACGCGTGAGCTTTGCTGACGACAGCTCCGCCTCGAGCTCCGCGAGCTGGACCGACGCCTGTTCTCGTTGCTCACCGAGGGCGACCAGCTCGCGCTCCTTGCGCGTGAGCGCCGCGCGCAGCTCGACGAGCTCGCGCGCGGCCGCGGCGTTCGAGTTGGCGCCCTCAGCGGGCCTCTTGCGCGCCTCGGCGGCCTCGCGCGCGAGGCGCACGTTCAACCGCTCGAGCTCCTCGACCCGCGCCCGCGCCGCCGCGAGCGTGCCGAGCTGCGAGCGCGCCTCGGCGAGCTCGCGCTCGACGCGTTCGAGCTCCCTGCCCGCCTCCGGGCCGAGCTCCCGCAGCGGAGGCCCCGGAGGCGATGGCGGTGCCTTCGACGTCGCGCGCCCCGGGCCGATCGAAAGCCCGGTCGAGGTCCGCTCGACGCGCATCGCGGGGACGGCCTCGCGCATCGCGGCGACGAAGTCGTCGAGGTAGATGGGCTTTCGGAAATAGCGCTCGGCGCGCGTGGGGAGCCCAGCGTGCTGCGCGATGGTTTCGTCGGGGGAGTCGCCGACGAGCAGGAAGATCGGCGCGCCGCCGTACGCCGGATCCTTGCGCAGCCGGTTGCAGAGGCGGAAGCCGGAGATCTGCGGCAGCTCCGCCGAGGCGACGAGGAGATCGAACTTCGCGCTCGTCGCGATCTTCAGCCCGGCCTGCCCCTCGTGCGCGATCGTCGTCGAGCAGCCGAGCCGATCGAGCGCGCGCGCCAGCTCCTGCGCGAAGGGAGCGTCCCCTTCGAGGAGCAGCACGCGCGTCGGATGCGGAGCTTCGGCCATGACCCCTCTGCGTTCGACGCTAGCGAACGCGCGTCGGCGCGGTCAAAGGGGGACTGTACGATTCGCACGAAGCCTGGGGTTTGAAGAGCTCAGCAGGCTCGGTGCGAGGCGCGCGGGCCGATCGGGAAGATCTTGCCGGGGTTCAGGAGCCCCTTGGGATCGAAAGCGGCCTTGACGCGTCGTTGCAGGCCGAGCAGCGCGTCCGACTGCTCGAGCTCGAGGTAGGGGCGCTTGAGCACGCCGATGCCGTGCTCGCCCGAGAGCGTGCCGCCGAGCGCGAGCACCTCGCGCAGGCAGCGCTCGATCGCGCGCTGCACGCGCGGCAGCTCCTCGTCGTCGTCCCAGAGGAAGTTCGTGTGCAGGTTGCCGTCGCCCGCGTGGCCGTAATTCAGCATGCGCACCCGCTCCTGTTCGCGGATGCGGTCGCAGCGCGCGAGGTACTCGGGCACCTTCGAGCGCGGGACCACCACGTCCTCGGAGAGCTTGTGCCTCGCGCTCGCCCGCAGCGCCGGCGACAGCTGCTTGCGCGCCGTCCAGAGCCGCGCGCGCTGCGCGGCGTCCTGCGCGACGAGCAGCTCGAGCGCCCCCGCGTCGCTGCACGTCTCGCCGATGCGACCCACCGCGTCGTCGAGCGGCCCATCGCCGTCGACCTCGATCAGGAGCATCGCCCCCGCCCGCACGTCGATCGCCGCCCCCGCCGTGCGCATCGCGACGAGCGCCTCGGCGTCGACCAGCTCGAGGCACCGCGGGACCAGCCCCGCCGCGACGATCGCCGCCACCGCCCGCGCCGCGTCCCCCACGTCCGAGAAGAGCGCGAGCAACGTCACGAGCGCCGAGGGCTTGCGCAGCAGCCGCAACGTCAGCTCGGTGAAGACGCCTAGCGTCCCCTCGCTGCCGACGAGCGTCGCGACGACGTCGTAGCCCGTGACCCCTTTGATCGTGCGGCGACCGGCGCGCAGGCGCTCGCCCCCCATCAGCACGACCTCGCAGCCGAGCACGTACTCGCGCGTGACGCCGTACTTGAACGCGCTCGGCCCCCCCGCGTTCTCGGCCACGTTGCCCCCGAGCGCGCACACGTCGGCGGAGCTCGGATCCGGCGGGTAGAAGAGCCCCTCGCGCTCGACGATCGCGTGCAGCTCGGCGAGCACGAGCCCGGGCTCGCAGACCACCACGAGGTCGTCGCGCGAGACCTCCTTGACGTCGCGCATCCGCTCGGTCGCGAGCACGACCCCGCCGCCGATCGGCACGCTGCCGCCGCTCTTGCCGCTCCCTGCGCCGCGCGGCGTGACGGGCACCTCGTGCGCTTCGCAGATGCGCAGCGTCGTCGCGACGTCGTCCGCGGAC
>JAJXTK010000710.1 GCA_021783935.1 Myxococcales bacterium
GCTCGCCGCGCCCGACGCCGCTGCCGCCACCCGTGCCTGCGGGCACCCCCGGGGTCGGCCCGACGCCGCTGGCCGCGGGCTCGTCGACGGCCGGTCCCAAGCCGCTGGTTCGATCGAGCGCGCCCGCCTCCCCCCCGAGCGCCGCGCCGAGCGCCGCCGTCGCCGTCGCGACGTCGAAGCCGATGGAGTCGGTGAAGCTGCCCGCCTCGCCTCGTCAGGCGCTCCTCGGGACCTGGACCGTGTCGGGGCTCGACGACGCGCCCGCCGGCTCGGACGCGATGGGCGATCTGTTCGACGTCAAGGGGGAGCGCGCGGAGTCCACCGTGACGTTCACCAAGGACTCGTTCGCGCTCTCGCAAGGGGGGCAAAGCCTCGGCTCGCAGCCGTACAAGGTCGTGCACGAGGATCCCCCGACGCGCGTCACGATCGACGCCGGCTCGGGGCCCTCGGACGTGGTCTTCCACGCCGACGGCACGGTGAGCTGGACCTTCCCCGGAACGCCGCCGAGCGTCGTCAAGCTCACGCGCAAGAACTGAGGGCGCGCCCGCGTCGCCAGCGGGCGGGGCGCGCTGGTCGTCGCCTGCGTGCGAGGCGACACTGCCCGCCATGCCTCGCTTCCCCCTCGGCTCGGCGCCCGCGCGCACGCTCAGCGATCGCGTCTACGGCTCGCTCGCGGCGCGCGCGGCGGCGCGCGGGGGCTCGGTCTTCGCGCTGAACGTCGGCGACACCTACCGCGAGCCGATCGAGGCGGCGCGCGCCGAGCGGCAGCGCACGAGCGACCATCCGCGCCTGCACAATTACGCGCCGGTGCAGGGGGAGCCTGGCCTTCGTCGGGCCTTCGTCGAGCGGCTTCGGGCCCGGCGCAGGGTCGAGCTCGACGCCGACGAGCTGCAGGTGATGAGCGGCGCGACCGCCGGCTTCGCGGTGGTGGCCAACGCGATCCTCGACCCCGGCGACGAGGTCGTCGTGCTCGCGCCGTTCTGGCCGCTCATCCGCGGCATCGTCGCGCTCCGGGGCGCGACGCCCGTGCAGCTGCCGTTCTACACGCGCCTCGGCGAGGCCGGCTTCGACCCCGAGGCGGCGATCGAGGCCGCGGTGACCGATCGCACCGTCGCGATCTACGTCAACAGCCCGAACAACCCCACCGGCGTGGTCGTCGACGACGCGGTCGCGGCCGCCATCGCCCGCGTCGCCGCGCGCCACGACCTCTGGGTGCTCGCCGACGAGGCGTACGAGGAGCTGGTCTACGAGGGCGCCGCCTTCGCCCCGGTGTGGGCGCGCCCCGACCTCGTCGAGCGCGCGATCGTCTGCCACACGCTCTCGAAGTCGCACGGCCTCGCCGGCAGCCGCATCGGCTTCACCCACGGGCCCTCGGCGATCATGGAGGCGATCCGCGGCGCGCAGACCTTCCTCACCTACTGCGCCCCGCGCCCGCTGCAGCTCGGCGCCGAGCACGCGCTGCGCGAGGGCGACGGCTGGATCGCCGAGTCGCGCGCGCTCTATCAGGCGGCCGCGTCCGCGTGCGCAGCGAGCCTCGGCGTGCCCGCGCCGCTGGCGGGGACGTTCCTGTTCTTCGACTGCGCCCGCTTCCTCGCGCCCTCGGACCCGACGAGCACGCCCTTCCTCGAGCGCTGCGCCGAGGAGGGGGTGCTGCTCACGCCGGGGGGCGCCTCGGGCGACGCCTACGCGCGTTGGGCGCGCCTCTGCTTCACGGCCGTCGCGCCCGATGAGCTCGATCGCGCGCTCGCGGCGCTGCGGCGAGTGGTCGCCGCCCGCCCGGGGTAGGGGGCGGCGATGCCGACGCGCTCGCGCCCATATGCCGCTGCGACTCGACGCGTGACGCCAGCTCGACTTCGATGCGCGCATGCTCGACGTCGCCTCGACCCGCCGCGCCTTCGGCCGCGCCGCCCTGCTCGCCCTGCTCGCCGCGTGCACCGTGCAGCCGCTGACGTCGGACTCCACGGGCACGTCGGGCGGCTCGACCTCCGGGTCGACGACCGGCTCGACCTTCTGCGCCGACGCCTGCACCGCCAACCAGCGCTGCGACGCGACCGTCGTGCTCATGTACTGCGCGAGCTCCTGCGCGTCGGCGCTCGGCGCGCAGCTCCAGCACCTGCGCGGCGACTTCGTCTCGGCGTGGACGGCGTGCCTGAACACCGCCCCGTGCACGAGCTGGCAGCTCGGCACCGCCCTGCAGACCTGCCACGACCAGGCGGCCATGACGATCACGCCGAGCGCCGCCGCGCAGACCTACTGCACCGAGGCGGCCACCAAGGACGCCGCGTGCGCCGGCGGCGGATCGCAGGCCGTGTGCCTCGACACGGCGAGGACGTTCGACGACGCCTCGCTCGCCACCGCCACCGGCTGCCTGTCGGAGGACTGCACCCAGTACGTCGCCTGCACGCAGGCGGCGTTCGGCACGCAGTAGGCGTCGCCGTGAGCGTGTGGCCGGGGGGTCAGTTCGAGAAGTCGTTCGTCAGGTAGAGCTTGCCGGAGACCGTCACCAGGCCGATGCCGACGCGCTTGAACTTCGGGTTCAGCATGTTGTCGTGGTGGCCGCCGCCAGGGCCCTCCTTGAACATCAAGTCGAGCATCCAGTCGATCTGCTTCTTGCCGCTCTCGATGGGGTCGTCCGCGAGCTTCGGCACGCCGTTCCAGTCCCCCTGGTTCTCGGCGCTGTGCGAGCCCAGCGCCTTGGCGTCGCCCGCCTTTTGGCGGAAGTGCGCGTGCGCCTGGTGATCCTTCGCGAGCTGCTTGGAGCCGTCGGTCGCGAAGGCGCTGATCGCGGCGTCGTACTTCAGCGGCGCGATGCCCGCCTGTCTGCGATAGGCGTTGAGGCGCTCTACGTTGTAGCGAACGAGCGCGTCGTCGGGGAGCGGATCGGCCGCGCGATCGGGCGGCTCCGGGGGCTCGACCCACCGGGTGGTCGTGGTCCGCGTCTCGGTGACGGTCCCGCTCGGCGTCTCGCGCGTCGTCGTCACGACCTCGGTCGAGGTCTCCCGCGCGTCGTCGGAGCCGGGCGTCGACGAAGCGGGGCGGTGGCGCGCGCCGCAGGCGACGAGGAGAGGGGGCAACGAGAGCGAGATCCAACGCGACGGCTGGCGGAGCATCGAGGCCATTGTGCCGCACCGACGGTCGCCGTCGATGCGCCCAGACGGGTGTGGTTCTCCTGCTGAGCGAGTGGTCGCGTTCTAACAGCCCCCATCCCCAGCCCTTCCCCCGCGGTGCGTGG
>JAJXTK010000078.1 GCA_021783935.1 Myxococcales bacterium
CTGGCGGCGCGCCGCGGCGCCGCTCGCGGGGATCGCGGGGCTGGTCGTGCACCTCGGCGCCCGAAGGCTCGCGCGATGAAGCGCGCCTCGCAGCTGCGCCGCGCCGTCGCCCTCGGCCTGCGCCTCGGCGCCGCCCGTCGCCGCGAGGCCGTCGCGACGCTCCTCTGGACGCTCGTCCACCGCGCCACGCTGCTGGTCATCCCGCTGTGCACGCGCGCCCTCATCAACGGCGTCGCGCGCCCGCACGGCGCCGTCGTCGAGTGGACCATCGGCGCCCTCGCCGCCGGCACCTTCGCGCAGGCGATCGGCGCGAACCTCAGCGCGCGATGGCACGCGCGCCTGGCCCACGGCATGGTCGCCGATCTGCGCGAGCGCCTCGTCGGCCACCTCATGCGCCTGCCCATCCGCGAGCTCGAGCGAGAGCGCGCCGGCGCGCTCGCTACGCGCGTGCAGCACGCGCTCGAGGGGCTCATGCCGCTGCTCGTGAGCGCCGCGGTCGAGGCCCTCGCGCTGTCGATCGTGCTGCTCGTCGCGCTGCCGCTGCTCGTCTCGATCGACCCGGCGCTCACCGCCTTCGCGATCGTGGCCGGCCTGTCGATCCTGCCGGTCGTCGGCTACCGCCTGCGTCGATCGCGCGAGGCGCAGCACCGCAACATGGAGGCCTACGCCGCGCTGACCTCGGCGCTCGACGAGCTCATCGCCGGCGTCCGCGTCATCAAGGGGGCCGGCCGCGAAGACGACGAGACCCGCCGCTACGCCGCGCGCTCGCGCGACCGCTACCAGGCGGTCCTCGCGATCGCCGACGAGGAGGCCCGCCATCGCCTCGCGACCGAGTCGATCCGCGGGCTCGGCGCCGCGGCCCTCTTGCTGCTCGGCGCGATGCGCGTCGCGCACGGCGCCATCTCGATGGGCGACCTCGCCGGCTTCGGGGCCCTGGTCGCGCTGGTCGCCGCGCCGCTCTCGAGCATCGCCGGCCAGGCCCCGCACGCCGCGCGCGCGGTCGAGGGGATCGCCGACGCGCTCGAGTTCCTCGACCTCGAGCCCGAACCGACCTCGCCCGCCGCGCGCGCCGCCGCCGCGAGGCCCCGCGGCGAGCTCTGCTTCGATCGCGTCTCCTTCGCGTACGAGCCCGGCCACGAGGTCCTGCGCGGCGTCAGCCTCGTCATCCCGGCCGGCGCCCTCGTCGGCCTCGTCGGCCCCTCGGGCAGCGGCAAGTCGACCCTGCTCGACCTCGTCGCCCGCCTCCGCGCCCCCTCCGCCGGGACGTTGCGCCTCGACGGCGTCGACGTCGCCGAACACCCCCTCTCCCACTACCGCGCCAACGTCGCGCTCGTCGGCCAGGACGTCTTCCTCTTCGACCGGTCGGTCCGCGAGAACGTCGCCTACGCACGCCCCGACGCGGACGAGCCCGCCCTGCTGCGCGCGTGCCGCGACGCCAACGCCGACGCGCTGGTGGCGTCGCTCGACGGGGCGTTCGACGCGCCGGTCGGCGAGCGCGGCCACAAACTCTCGGGCGGCGAGCGCCAGCGCCTTGCCCTCGCGCGGGCCTTCGTGTCGGATCCGGCGGTCTTGCTGCTCGACGAGGTCACGTCCAACATCGACCCCGTCTCGGAGGCCGCCATCGCCCAGGCGCTCCGAGCGCAGCGGGGCCGCCGAACCACGCTGGTGGTCGCGCACCGCGTCGCGTTCGTGCGGCACGCGGACGTCATTTTCGTGATGGAACGGGGGGAGCTCGTGGACGCGGGCACGCATGAGGAGCTGGTCGGGCGAGCGGGGCGGTACCGGGAGATGGTGCACGCGCACCTCGCGGGCGAGACTCCCTTGAAGGTGGCAGGGGAAGCCGCCTCGACGCGGGACGAGCTCGACGCCTCGCCCGCCGGCGAAGCGACCGTGAACGCGCCTGCCCCTGAGCACAACTGAGCCCGTAACCAGCGTGACGCCGCCTCTTCGCTATCGATTGAGCCTGGCCGAAATCGGCGTCGACGTGTTCGCTGGGCACGACATCGACCTCTCGTTCTTCGACGAGCGGGCGGCCCGGTTCGCACGAACGAGCGGCGATCCGATCGTCTCGATCGAGCTCGTCGCTCGCAGCGCAGACCAGCCGCCGTTCCCGCGCGAAACGCCCTACGCTCTCCAAGTAGAGACCGACGTCACGCGGTTGATCGGCGGCGGCGTTCGAATGGACCTCGCCGGTTCGCGCGTGCGCGCCGAGGTCGAGCCCTCGAACCCCGGGCTCTCGTTCGAGAACGTGCTGCGGTTCTGGCTGAGCCGACACCTCCTCGCCTCCGGGGGCGCGCTGGTGCACGCCGCCGGCCTCGTGGACGATTTCGGCGCGGTGGCCTTCCCCGGTCTGTCCGGGGCGGGCAAGTCGACGCTGACGCTGCGCCACCCGCCGCACCAGCGCATCTCGGAGGACTTGCTGGCCGTCACCCGGTCGAGCGGACGGTGGTTCGTGCACTCGCTGCCGTTCTTCGCCGCAAACCGACTCGAGATCCTGCCCATGCGCGCGCCGCTGGCGGGCTTGGCGTTCATCAGGCAGAGCACCAGGGTCCGAGGCGCGCCCCTCTTGCCAGCACAGGCATACTCGCGCGTCGCGCAATCGCTCGTCGCCTTCGCGGCGCTCGGCCTCGAATCGTCGCTGCTGGGCACTGTCGTAGCGATCAGCCGCGAGGTCCCCGCGATCGAGCTCGAGCTCGACCTCGCCTCTCCCGTGTGGCCCGAGCTGCGGCGGCACTTCGGCGGCACCCCGTCCTTCGAAACTGCACAAGGCAACGGATCATGACCCTCTTTCGAAGAAGCTCGCAGACGGCCTGGCGCCGGGTTCAGGACGAGGTCCTGATCGTGGCCACGCAAGGCAACCGCCTGAGCGTCTTGAACGACACGGCCGCCCGCGTCTGGGAGCTCTTGGATCACGACGCGTCGAGCGCCGAGATCGCGAGGACTCTGAGCCAGGAGTTCGAGGTCGACGAAGAGACCGCACGCGCGGACGCCGAGCGTTTGCTGACCGAGCTGCTGGAACGCAACCTCGTGAGCAAGATCGAGCCATGAACACCGCCGAGCAGCTCCTCGCACGGCGCTTCCACGGAACCGACTCGGTCATGGCCCTCTACCTGCGGGTCGCCGATCGCTGCAACCACGCCTGCGTTCATTGCTACGAGGTGCAGGGGCTCCAAGGGGAGCTCGACACGAAGTCCGTGCTCGAGATCATCGACCGCGCCGTCGACAACGGCCTCTTCTTCCTGTCGATCTCCGGCGGCGAGGCCACGCTGCGCGCGGATCTCCTCGACATCATCGCGCACGCGCGCGCGCGCCACCTCGTCGTGTCGCTGTACACCAACGCCTTTTCGATGACCCCCGAGCTCGCCCAAAGGCTCGCGGACCTCGGCGTCTGGCACGTGCAGGTCAGCCTGTACGGCGCGACCCCCGACGTCCACGAGGGGGTGACCAAGGTCCCCGGATCGCACGCTCGAACGGTGCGCGGTATCGGCCTGCTGCGCGAAGCCGGGCTCACGGTCAACATCGCCTACTCTGTCATGGCGTCGAACGTGCGGGATCGCGACGCGATGAAGCAGCTCGCCGAGCGGCTGGGCTGCGGCCTGCGAGTCAGCGAGACGATCGCGCCGCGCGAAGACGGCACGAGCCTGCGCGAGCTGCGCGCCTCGTCGGAGGATAGGCAGGAGCAGCTGCGCGACGCCAAGTTCGACTTCAGCCCGGCCGCGATCGAACGCGGCCGGCAGAACGCGACGTGCCAGGTCGGCAAGAGCAGCTTCGCGGTCGATCCGAACGGGGAGGTGCTCCCTTGTTCGATGCTCGCGGTCCCGCTCGGCAACGCGCTGGAGCAGCCCATGCGGGACATCGTCGCGGGCGAGACGGCGCGGTTCATCGGTTCGCTCGACGTCCAAGCGCTCCATGGGTGTCGCGACTGCGATCTCATCGCTGGGTGCCACCGTTGCCACGCCGCCGCCCTGCGCGAGGCGGGCGACGCCTTGGGCCCGTACGCGAGCGCGTGCGAGGTCGCGGTGGCGCGCTACCGCGCCTCGATCGACGCGGAGGTCGAGATCGTGCCGCTCGAGGTCGGTCGCGGGCGCGCGGCGAACCTGGGGCCATACCGAATTGAGATGCCCAGCCGCTTGCGGCAGATTCCGGACCGGATCACCGAGCAGGACGAGCTCGCGGTCGAGAAATTCCCTTGGATTCGGCCGGGCGGTGGCGACGTGCGCGATGCGAGCCTCGTCCCCTTGCGCGTCCGGAAACGTCTTTCGGTCAGTTGAGCCAGGCGGGTGGCTACGGTAGGGTTCGTGGTCAGCGAGGGCTGTTCTTTCACCGCGGGGTCACCATGTTGCAGAAGCGCATCCTTGGAACTCACTTCTGGAGCCTGCTAAGCGTCGGCGTCGCGACGACGGCGCTCCCGGCTTGCGGCGGTGAAACGGGCGGTCTCGGGCCCGCCGACTCGGCCGTGGGCGAGACGTCCGAGGCCGGCGACGCCGCGCCGACGTGCTCGTACGCGACCTCGTTCGTGGTGCCCTCCGACGGCGCGCAGCTCACTGCGAAGGACGACCACTCCGGGAAGAACTGCGCCAACGGGCTCATCACCGACGTGTCGGTCGCCACGTCCGCTCCGGACGGGACGCCGGCACAGCTTTTTGCCAACGATCAGCTCGTGAGCTCGGCCACGGTGTCCAAGGCCAAGGTGTTGTTTGCGAGCGTCGCGCTCCCTTCCAAGGGACCCGTCGTCCTGCGCGTGACCATCGGCGGGGCGGACTGCCAGGCCGTGAACATCAGCGTCGACTGCGGGCTCCCCGCTTGCAGCATCGCGGCGCCCAAGGGGCCGTACCTCAACGGCATGCCGGTCGCGAGCGGTGGGGACCGCGTCGACAACGCGACCGATCCGTTCGCGACGAAGGTCGCCGTGAGCACCGATCTCGCCGACGGAGAGTTCGTGACGCTGTCGGTCGACGGAAACCCGCCGCAGAAGGTCGCCGCTGCGGGCGGCCAGGCCCTCTTCCCGAGCGTCACGATGGCGCCCGACGGAAGCCACACTCTCAGCGCCACGTGCACCGCGACCAGCGGCAACGCCGGCAACAGCGGCGTGGTCCAATACACGGTCGTCACGGCGCCCGTCGACCTGACGCTGACCAAGCCCGTCGCCGACGGGACGACCTTCGGAGTCGCGAGCGACGTCGACCCCGCGACGCCCGGCATCCAGTTCGATCTCTGCGGCACGACCACCGACCCGAACGCCATCAACGTCCCGGCCGACGCGCGAAACGGCCAGAACAACCTCTGCGCCGGCGTCGGAACGGCCACCCCATCGTGTGCTTCGATGGCGACCGCGAGCGGCGGCGGCGGCAGCGCGTGCGTCCGCATGACTTGCCCGACCGGCAGCGCGCCGTTCGACGTGAACGTCACGCTGTCGGACAAGGCCGGCAACATCGCGACCGCCAAGCGCGCGAACCTCCGCTGCGAGTCGACGCTCCCGAGCGTCTCGATCGTGTCGCCCGGCGCCTACATCGCGAGCAACCCGGCGACGATCTTGAACTTGGCCGCCGGCGAGCCCGGAACTTCGCAGGGCTCGTTCAAGAAGACGGTCGTCGCCTGCACCGACAAGTTCCCGGCCAAGGCGCAGCTGTATCAAGGCTACGCGGGCAGCACGCTCAGCACGCTGGGCCCGCTCGTCGACGTCGCGGCCGCGGTCGCCACCGACAACTGCCCGAGCGCGCTCGGCTACGTCGCGCGGTTCACGCAGACGCTCTCGGAGAGCATCGAATCGAAGGACGGCAAGGGGACGCTCGCCTCGGCCACCGAGCTGCGCGTCGACGTCACGGACAGCGGTTCGAACCTCGGTTCGAGCCCGAAGGTCGACCTCTGGATCGACTCCGTTCCGCCGCAGATGCAGCTCAACTCGCCGCACTGCGGAAAGGTCTACGCCGCGACGGCGAACGTCACCGACACCGTGAGCATCACGAGCGACACGATCCCGCTCACGTTCAAGGTGGCCGGCAGCGGCACCTCGGGCACCTACCCCGCGACGGCGTTCGACACGCCCGCCGCGATGTTGCCCGCCTACGTCACGATCCCCAACGTGACCTTCTACGTCGGCGGCAGCGACCTGTCGTTGACCGCCACCGATGCAGCCGGCAACCCGGCGTCGGCCCTGAGCGGCTGCAAGACCTACGTGGGCACGCCGCCCGTCGTCGCGATCACCTCCCCTGCGAACGGCGCGATGTTCGGCGCCGACGCGAACGTCGATCCGGCGACGCACGACTACAAGACCACGGTGACGGGCACTGTGACCGGATCGACGACCGCGACCTCGGTCACCCTGAAACTGGCCGGTGTCGCGGCGGGCACGGCGCCGATCTCTTCGGGCGCGTTCACCTTCTCGAACGTCATGCTGCCCGAGAGCGACGCGCTCGCGATCGAGATCGATCTCACCGACGCGAACTACGGGCCCATCGCGACGACCGAAACGGTCGTGGTCGACACCCACCCGCCGACGATGTCGGGCTCCTTGGCGGCCAGCGTGGACGCCCCGACGCGCCGCGCGGGCGGCTTCGATCTTTCCTGGACCGCCGGCAGCGACTACGACCCCGCCACGGGCGGAACGCGCAACTGCGATCACTACGACGTGCGGCGCGCGGCAGCGGTCATCAACTCCGAGGCGACCTGGACGGCCGCGACCGTCGTGTCGAACGCCATCGCGCCGACGCTGACGTCCACCGTCGCCCAGACGGGTCGGCTGCCCGCGTCGAGCAACTTCGCCGTTCGTTGCGTGGACAAGGTCGGCAACCTTTCGCCGATCATCGGGACCACGAGCGCCGCCACGGCCGACTTCATCCAGAGCACGCTCGCCGGCCCGGCGGGAGTCAGCTCGTTCGGGCACGATCTGAACGGTGGCGTCGACCTCAACGGAGACGGGGTTCCCGACATCGTCGTCGGCACCCTCGGCGGCCAGGCGCTCGTATATTTCGGGCACGTGCCCACGAGCGCTAGCGATTCTGGATTCGCGGCGCTTCCCAGCGTCACGTTCTCGGGCAGTGGCTACCTCGGCGCCTCGGCGTCCGAGCTCGACGACTTCGACGGCGACGGCAAGAACGACCTCGTGGTCGGGGCCCCCCTCGACGGTACGGGCAAGGCCTTCATCATCTCCGGGGTGTCGATCACGGCGTCGAGCACGCCCATCGCGGTCTCGAGTCTGACCTCGACGGTGTTGACCATCACGGGCGACTCGACGTCGTCGCTCGTCGGCAACGTGGTCCGCAACTCGAACGGCTTCTTTGGCTCGGCGGGCTCGGCCTACGTGCGGGCGAAGGTCGGCGGGTACATGGGGTTCACGCTCCTCAAGTCGCGCCCGATCGCCGGTGGCTCCCTAACTCTACCGGCAAACGCCGACTTCTTCGTCCAGCCGGCCTCCTCGGGCAGCGCGCTCGGCCTCCGGGCCGCGTTCCAGGACGTGGACGGTGACGGGCTGACGGACGTCCTCACCGGCGACTCCTCGGTCGCCACCGTGTACCTCTTCAAGGGGCGCACCGCGACCTCGAGCACGCCTCTCGCGCCGAGCGCCGCGGACGGAACCCTGACGTCGTCCACGCCGACCGATCTGTTCGGCCAGTCGGTGGGGCTGCCGGGCAAGATCACTGGGACACGCTTCGACGCCGTCATCGGCGCGAGCAACCCGGCAGGCCGCGTGGACGTCGTGCAACTCTCGGGCACGACCATGACGACCTCGGGGAGCATCACGGACGCCACAATCGGTGCGGGCTTTGGGAACTCGACCCTCCAAGTGCAGCCAGGCAAGACGTTCGATGCCGATCGTGACGGAATCGCCGACATCGTCGCGTGCACCATCACCTCCACCGCGTCGGCATCGATGTGCAACCTGACGTACGGAGCGAACCCGTTCAGCACCACGACGGTCACGGCCGCGGCCGAGACGTTCCCCGTCGCTAGCTCGACCGGCGTGTACGTGAGCTCGATCGGCGACATTGACGGCGACGGCTTCGTGGATTTCATGATGTGCTCGCCAGGAGCCGGCTCCTGCCTGGTCGTCCGCTGAATGCGTTCTGTTGACTACCTCGCAAGCGCGAGATCCGGAGAGTGCAGATGTCGCAACACGAGAGTTCGAAGTTGAGAGGCGCAGTTCGGCAGAGTCGCCGCGCGTACGTCACCCCGCGCATCACGGAGGAGGCGCAGTTCGAGGCCTTGGCCCTTGCCTGCAGTCCGAAGGTCGCTAACGTCGACACATCCGGAGGGTGCAGCGCACTGGGAATTTCCTAGCAGACCCTTAACAGGGTGTTGAGTTTCGACGACTTTCGGAACTCGCCGCTCCGCGAGTGAACGCGGCTTTAAGGATCACGGGAACACAGGCGCTCCCGTGGTCTAGTGGAGCGCATGGCTGTGGAAATCTCTGTGATCCAAGCGCGTGCGAGCTTGGTGTGACGCGTGGGGTTGGAGACTACGAGCGTGAGTGCGACGCCGCCCCACACCCAAAGGTGATCGCGGACCTTGAGCTTCGCGATACGCGTGATGGTCTTCACGTAGCTGAAGCCAACTTCATTGGGCGTGCGGGAGCGCATGCTGTTCGAAGATGTTCACCGACGTCAGGTGGACAGCTCGCCGCCAACGTCAGATGGTCGCAAGTGACGGATGGGCGCCGGGCAACCCAGGATGCGGCGGCGGTCACCGCGCCGCCGCAGTGACTGGCCTGTCCACGGAGGGGAGTCTGGTGCGCGCCGGGCGCCGCACTGAATGCAGCCCACCAACTGTCGGCGAAGTCCGATGCAACTCGCAGCGCGCCGCTTGCCTGCTCGCGCCCCAACGCGGCATTTTGCGCCCCCGCCAGCCCGCAGAGCGCTGTAAGGCGCCTACTGCTGTCCGCGCGCGCGCCGAGCGATGAGCCCCCATGACCGCACCTGACACGACCGCAGGCGCCCTTCCGTCCATCCCGGCGCGCCGAGGCTTCGCTGAGGTGCTCGCTCGGCCACGCGTGCTGCTCGGAGCGTGGGCGATCGCCGCGGCCACCTTCGCCTCCCTGCGCGTTCCCTACGACGATGAGTGGTTCCAGATCACGCTCGCGCGCGACACGACGTGGGGCGCCTTCTGGCAGTCGCTGCGCGGTGACGTGCACCCACCGTGGATCGCGCTCGTCGACCGGGCGACCGTCCACCTCGCCGGCGCCGCTGCCATGCCGCTCACGCGCGTCGTGGCCTCACTTCTGGCGCTGGCGCTGATTCAACGCGTCGTCACCGAGCAGACGCGAATCGCGCCCGTAGTCGTCGCGCTCGCCGCGTTTCACCCGATCGTGTTCATGTACGGCGGCGCGGCGCGCTGGTACCCGTTCGCCCTGCTCGGCGACGCGCTGCGCGCGCACGCGCTCTTCGGCCCGCGTGCGGGCTCGCGCAAGGCCATGGGCGTGTTCCTCCTCGGGACGCTCGTCGGCGCGGCTTCCGGGTATGCGGAGCTCGGGCTCGTTGCGCTCGACGTGGGGTGGCTCCTCGCGCTCTCGCACACGCGTGGTCGGGTGCGGGCGTCGGTCGCGACCGCGATCGTCGCCTCGGCGATCGCCGGGGCGCTCGTCGTCGGCTCGCCCCTGTTCACGTCGCATTTCGGGCTGTTCGCGCACGGGATCGGCGGCGGTTGGAGCTCCACCGGCGGCTGGCTCGCCCTCGGCCTCGTTGGCGAGGCGTGGCTCCCGTGACCGGCCACGCTCCTTGGCTTGCTCGCGCTGCCAGGACTCGCGTGGGGGGTCGTCGCCTCGATTCGAGCTCGAGCAACCCGCGTCTTCGGCGTCTGGCTCGTGAGCGTCGCCCTGACGTGGCTCGCGCTCGCGTCGCGCGGGATCTGGCACCCACGTTACTCGCTGCTGCTGTGGGTCGTCGTCACAGCCCTCGCCGGCGGGCTGCTCTCGCAGAGCGGCACGCGCCGGATCGCCGGCGTCGCGACCTTCGCGTACCTCGCCCTTGCGCTGGCCATGACGATCGACCAGCGCGGGTTCGTGAAGGGCGACCTCAACCGGCTGCGCCCCTCCGCGTGCCCCGATCTCGTACCGACACCGCACGCGGACCTGCTCGTTGCGCCCTACCAACGAACGGCGGCCGAGATCGCCGCCGTCTGCGCGCCGCCGATGCCCGTGGTCACCGCCGACGTGATCCGGCACTTCTCGTTCCACGCGAGCCAAGAGGTCGCCCCCATCCGCGCCGCCCTCGCCGATCGCGGCGTCGTCGATCTCGTGACCGTACCGGTCGTCCGCAGCTCGCTCGCGACCACCAACGCGGACACGAGGGCGCTGCTGGCAGAACGCTGCACGTCGCTCGGCCGACGCCTCCTGCTGCCGACGCCGCACCTCGCGCTCAAGCGCCTGCGCGAGCCCGACGCCGCGCCGTTCCGCTTCGAAGTCGAGCGGTGGATCTGCGGCGCCATCCCGCGATGAGCCCGGCCGGCTCGCGCACGCGGCTCGGCGCACAAGGCCCCGTGCAGGACGCGGCATTCTCCGCTGCGGCCGCACCTCCACACCCACGCCGATCTGACCTTGACGTCGCGAGCGCGACCCGTGGCGGCAGCTCCAGGATCGCACTAACCGCGCCTGCCGACCGCCCGCGCCCCCCAGCGCCGTACCCGACTCTGAAGCTGCAATAGGCGAAGTCTCGCGTGCGCTCGCATTCCCAGGGGCGCCATGGCGACGACCCCGCGCTCCGCCCGCACGCCCAAGACCCTGCCCAGGATCCGCGCCCGGTCGATACGCGCCGCCCACCGCGCCCGCTCCCCGCCGTGGAACACACGCGTGACCGGCCCCTCCTCGACGAGCCCGACTACGCGGTGAACCACCAACGCGGGCGGCTGCTTCACGATGAACAGCACGACGTCCCCCAGCGCCAACGGCTCGTCCGGAGCAAGCGGCGCGACGACCACCGTGGTGCCAACCGGGATCGTCGGCTCCATGCTGGTGCCGATGACCGTCACGTCCACCGTCTGGCCGTGAGCGAGCATCCAGGCGCTGTCTTCGGAGCCGAGCGTTGGCATCGTGAGGGCGCATTATGACACACCCACCGCGCGGATCGCGTTCGGATGCAACGAACACGATCCGCGCAGCGGCGCAGACGTCACGGATTCTTGCTCCTCACCACGAACATCCACGACTCGGTCGTGCTCCCCGGCTTCGCGACCACGACCCACAGCCGCCCGGACGTGTCGGTCACCAGCGACGCCGCCGTGCCGGCCTTCACGAGCTTCAAGAACCCCCTCGGCGTCGCCGCGGTGAGCTTCTTGGTTGCGGCGTTGACCGTGTAGTCGATCGCCACGACGTCGAGCGCCGCGTAGGTGCTCGCGTCGTCGGGCTGGAAGTAGAGCGACTTGCCGTCGGCCGCGAGCTCGGAGCCGCCGCCGGTCAGCGTCGCGAGCGTGTCGCCCGCCGTCGGCGCCGCGTCGTGCGCGATCGTCGAGGCCTCGAAGCCGCGCAGCTCCTGGCTCGCGCCGTAGGTCATCAGGATCGCGAAGACGTTCTCGGCCACGTCCTTGGTGACCGGCCCGGAGCTGCCCGACTGCCACGACGAGATCGCCGCGGGGGCCTTGCAGGTCGCGTCGCCGTTGGGCACCAGGCGCGGCGACGAGCTCGCGCTGCCGCACGCGTCGGCGGCGTAGAGCGCGCCGGTGTTGGTCGCGCTGGTCGTCGTGCCGATCGGCGACAGCCCCGTGTAGAGCAGGCGGCCGCCGCTGAGGCCGACGGCGTTCATGTCGAACAGGCCGTTGACGTCGTAGCGCGTGAGGTTCGACGAGGCGTCGGTGAGCAACAGCTCGCCCGGAAACGCCGTGCCGCTGCCGGTGTAGGCGATCGCGGTCCAGCCGAAGAAGGGCAGATCGACCGCCTGGCTCCCCCAGTAGACGGTCGAGGGGAGGCTCGGCGGCGTCAGCGCCTGCTTGGTCGTCGTGATCGCGCCGGTCGCGGCTGCGGGGACCTGGTAGCGGACGATCGTCGGCGAGGTCGCGGTGCTCGAGTCCAAGCCGAGCGGGCCGCCGTGGCGCCCCCAGGTGAGCCCCGCGAGCCCCGTCGCCGCGACCGAGTACTGGCCGACGAGGCACTTGCTCGAGTCCTGCAGGGTGAAGATCGCGTCGAAGTCCGAGGTCGACGAGAGGCAGTCGGCGACCGACCCCGCGTCGGCCGTCGCGCTGTCGGTAGCGTCGGCGCCGTCCGCCGCGTCGGCCGTGGTCGCCGAGTCGGTGGCCGCGTCGCTGTCGGCGCTCGTGCCGCTGTCAGTGGCCGCGCCGCTGTCGGTCGACGTCTCGGCCGCGTCGCTCGCCGCGTCTGCCGCGTCGTCGCCCGTCGCGTCGCTGCCGGCGTCCGTCGAGGGGCCGACCGTGTCGCTCGAGCACGCTGCGACGGTCGCAGCGAGCCCGACCATGAGCGCGAGGGTCGCGCCTGCTTTCCAGTTCTTGATGTCCATCGCTCCTCCAGCACGGCGTGCCCTCACGCGCGCCGCTGCATCGACGCACCCGCGGGGGTGGGCACCGGAGCAGGAGCCGATAGGCCCAAGACCGGCGATCGCCCGCCCCACGCGAGCTCGTCCGTATGCGTCGGAGCGACAGGTCTCCGGGCTCCCGGATCATCCTCCCGCGGACCCTTCCCAGACCTCTCGTGCGAGAGGTCCAGTGGCAACGCCCGCGTTCGTCCCCGGTCACCGTGGCGGGGGCCGCGCCGGAATTTCACCGGCTTCCCTCTTGCGCTCGCAGAATGCGAGATCGCCCCGACGGCGCCGCGCGCGGCGGCTGCCGCGACGCGAACGCGGGCTTCGTCTAGGTCGAGGCCGCCAAGGAGGTCAAGCGTCCTCCGCGCCCGCAGCGGCTTCGGCTTCGGCTTCGGCTACGGCTTCGGCTTCGGCTTCGGCTCCGGCTCCGGCTACGGCACCGGCTCCGGCTCCGGCCTCGGCTCCGGCACCGGCACCGGCTACGGCACCGGCACCGGCTACGGCACCGGCTCCGGCTCCAGCACCGGCACCCGCAAAAATCCCCTATCCTCCCCCCGTGCTCCGGCGAGCATCCCGGATCGCCCTCGCGTTCGCCCTCGCAGCCTCCGGCTGTCGTCGCAGCGCCCCGTCGCGCGGCGCGCCCGCACCGGCCACGAGCGCAAGCGCCCCGCGCTTCGACCTCGAGCTCTCGCGCGCGAGCTTCATCGCCTACGGCGCCTCCACGCCGCTGCCGCTCACCGGCGATCTCCAGGCCCCGGTGCCCGAGCTCGCCGCGCCCATGCAGAAGGTCGCGCGCAACCTCGCCGGCGCCCGCGCCCGCATGCGCGTCGCGCGCGACGTCCCCTACGCCCAGGTCTGGCGGGTGATCAGCGCCGGCGCCAAGGCGGGCGTCGGCGCCTGGAGCCTCACCACCCCGCTCGAAGGGGGCCCCGATGCGAGCGTCGAGGTGACCGTGGGGCTCGGCCTCGGTCCGGTGAGCTGCTTCGCCAGCGCGTGGGTCGGGCCGGACGGCTCCGTCACGCTCGGCCTCGAAGCCAAGGGAATTCTGGTCAAATCGCGCGATCGTCGAGCGCCCATCGATCGGGCGATCGCGACGGTGCACCGCCTCGACGACCACTGCGCCGACGGCGAGCTGCGCCTCAACACGCAGCCGAGCGCGGCCTGGGGCCCCGTGTTCGACCTCGCGCACGGGCTCGGCGTCGCCGCCGACCCGCCGAAGGTGCGCACGCTCCGGCTCGGCGTCGGCAACGTCGCGCCGGTAGACATGGTCACCGAGGTCGTCGCTCCCTGACCAGCCGCAACCGCGACCTCGCCCGTGTCGAGCCGCGAGCACGGCGCCCGTCCGCGCCGCCCCGGAGGTCCCATGTCCGACGCCCCCGACGCCGCCCGGCGCCGCCCCCCTCGCCCGCCGCGCACCCGCCCCCTCGAGCCGTTCGCGCCGCGCCCGAGCGACTGCTTCGCCCCCCGCTTCGCCGCCCTCGCCGACTTCGCCCGCGGCCACGCGCTCGCCGTCGAGGTCGACGGGGTGATCGTCGACGCGCGCGGGCTCGAGACCGCCGCTCGAGAGCTGGCCGAGGCAGAGGCTCGCTGGAATGAGCGGTGGGCCGCCTTCCGCGCGGACTTCCTCGAGCAGGCGGCGCGCGCGCGAGCGCACGAGGCGCACCTGCTCGCGATCGTTGCGGCGTTCGAGCGGAGCGCCGGCACTCACCTCGACGCCAGCGAGCGATCGCTCTTGCGCGCCTGCAAGCTGAAGACGCCCCCGAAGTCACTCACCACGACCAGGCAGCGGGCGGCCACACGTCATGTCGCCGGCAAGAGCGCGCCCGACGACTTGCGCGGCGCCAACATCGCGGAGCGCGAGGCGGGAGCGTGGTAGCATCCTGAGCGTACTTCCAGGTCGGCTCCGGGCACGGCGGGGGTCGACGGCCGTGGCCCGAGCGAGCGATCGCCAAGGCGCGCCGCT
>JAJXTK010000711.1:0-313 GCA_021783935.1 Myxococcales bacterium
AAGGGGTGGTCGAGGCGACGGCGATCGGGGCCGCGAGCGGCGGCTTGGGTCGACGCCGCCGGCGCGAAGGCTGGCCGGTGGTCGCGGGCCTCGATGGCGGCCCGGTCGAGATCGATCCCGCGCCCTGGGCGGTCACGTCGACGTCCGCGACGCGGGGTCAGCGCGCCGCGTCTCGTCGTTCGATCGTCGCAACAGCTCGCGACGCGCACGAGCGAAGGTGGTCTCCGAGGGCGCGAAGCACGCGTAGGCTGTTCGGCTCCGGTCGGAGGCCGTCCATGCAGCTCGTTCACGTCTACCTGAATTTCCCAGGCAA
>JAJXTK010000711.1:323-3225 GCA_021783935.1 Myxococcales bacterium
AGGCAACGCCGAAGAGGCGCTTCGGTTCTACGAGACCGTCTTCGGCACGCGCATCTCGATGAAGATGACCTTCGGCGAGGCGCCCTTCGTGCCCAACGTTCCCGAGTCGGCGAAGAACAAGCTCATGCACGGGCAGCTGCCGATCACCCAGAGCGTGCACCTGATGGCGAGCGACGTGATCGACGGGCTCACCCCAGAGCCGCTGAAGGTCGGCAACAACCTCCACATCTCGATCGTCGCCAACGACAAGGTCGAGGCCGATCGCGCGTTCGCGGCGCTGAGCGAGGACGGGATGGTGACCATGCCGATCGCGAACGCGCCGTGGGGGCCGTACTTCGGCATGTGCGTCGATCGCTTCGGCGTGCGGTGGATGGTGAGCCTGCCGACGCCGGCCTGAACCGGCTCGCGCGCGCGTCGGCGGCGTCTTCGGGCGCGCTCCGAGCTCCGGCGACCCCGCAGACCTCCTCGTGTCGAACCATGCCCCGAAAATCCGCGGCGGACCCTCACACCTCCATCGCGCCGAGCGCCGTCGCGAGCCCGGTCCCCGCGGCGACGCCGGTCGAAGTCGGGAGCGTGAAGTCGGTCGACCCCGGCCCTGCGCTCCGAGAGCGGCGGTTGCGCCCGCGTCGCAGCGCGCGCCCCCGCTGCGTCGACTCGCGCCGTGAGCTTCGCGGCGGACGGCCCGGCTTCCGGCGCTCCGCTCAGCCGGGCAACTCGCTCGCGGCCGGCTTTCGCCTCGGGAACCGGGTATCCTTCGCGACGGATCGATGATGGCTGGAGCTAGCGCCGCCGCTCGTGTCGGGACCCTGCTCGGCGGGCGCTTCCGACTCGAGCGCCTCGTCGACGCCGGCGGCACGACGACGCTCTACGAGGCCGTCGGCCCCGACGGCGAGCGATGCTCCGTGCGGGTGCTCGACGACGGACTCGCCAGCAGCCGCGAGCAGGCCGACCGATTCATGGACGAGGCGAAGCGCGCGACCGCGATCCGCTCGGAGCACGTCGTGCGTGTCCACGAGGTCGCGATCGACGAGGCGACGGGCGCGCCGTTCGCGGCGAGCGAGCTCCTCGATGGCTTCGACGTCGGGAGCCTGATGGCGCGCGTCGGCCCGATCGAGCCCACGGTCGCCGCGCGCATCGTCGTCCAGGCGGCCCTAGGGCTCACGGCGGCCCACGCGGAGGGGGTCTCTCGCGCGGTGAGGCCGTCCGACCTCTGGCTGCACGGGGCGGGTGCCTCGTCGGCCGAGGCGCCGCGCACGATCGTCGTGAAGGTGACGGCTCTCGTCGCGAGCGACGCGCAGGAGCTGACGGGCGAAGACGCGGTCCCGAGCCTCGGTCTCACGCTCTGGTCGATGTTGGCGGGGCGCGCGCCGGGCGACTCCGACGATCCGAGCACGCTAACGACCGATCCGGCGCCGAGGCTCCAAGACGTCGCGCCGTGGATCGACCCCTCGCTCGCGAGGCTGGTGCACGGGATGCTCCGCGCCGAGGGCGCGACGGCGGGCGCGCCGGAATCCGGCCGGCGAACCCGTCCCAGCTTGCAGGAGGTCGTCGACGCCCTCTCGCGCTTCGTCGGCGGGCGCGCCTCGCTGCTCGAGTCGGACCTCGTCGCGATGTCCCCCTCGCAACGCGCGCGTCGGGCGCCGAGCCAAACGAGGCCCCTCGAGGTGACGCTCGCCGAAGAGTCGCGACCGCATCGCTCGCAGCGAGGAGCCGCGGCCCCGCCGATCGAGCAGGACTACGTGCACGCATCGGCCGCGCGCGCTCCTTCGCCGTCCATCTCCTCCGCCCCCCCCGACAGCGGCGAGCCGTCTTCCCTCGTCGGGCAGACCCTCGGCGAGCGCTACCACCTCGAGGGCCTCCTCGGGCGCGGCGGAATGGGCGCGGTCTACGAGGCCACCGGTCCGGACGGCGCGCGCGTCGCCATGAAGGTCGTCCTCGGCGACACGCGCAAGCCCGAATCGCTTCGTCGCTTCGTGCGAGAGGCGAGAACGACCACCGCGATCGAGAGCCCGCACGTCGTGCGCGTGCTCGACGTCGATGGAGACACCGACCGCAACCTCCCCTTCATCGTCATGGAGCTCCTGCACGGCAAGGACCTCGAGCGCACGCTCCAGGAGCACGGCGCGCTCGAGCCCGAGGTCGTCGCGCGCCTCTTCATGCAGGCTTGCCAAGGCCTGGCGGCGGCGCACGCGCGCGGCGTCGTGCACCGCGACATCAAGCCCGCCAACATCTTCCTGCACGAAGAGCTCGACGGCCGCATCACCGCCAAGATCTGCGACTTCGGTATCGCGAAGCAGCTCCAAGTCGAGCGCGACGCGGAGGCCGCGCCCGAGGTGACGAACCTCACGTTCACGGGCTCGATGATCGGCTCGCCGGCGTACATGTCCCCCGAGCAGGCGAAGAGCTCGAAGGACATCGACGCGCGCAGCGACGTGTGGAGCCTCGGCGCCGCGCTGTTCGAGGCCCTGTCGGGGAGACGACTGTGGGAGGGGCGCAGCCTCGGCGAGCTGATGGCCGCGATCCTCGGCGAGCCCGTGCCGCGCGTAGACACGATCGCTCCCTGGATCGCCCCTGCGCTCGCCGACGTCGTGGCGTGCGCGCTCGAGAAGGATCGCGACCGACGCTTCCCCACCATGGAGGCCTTCGCCGCCGCGCTCGAGCCGCACGCGGTCGACGTCGACGTCCTCGGCCGCGCCTCGCTGCGAGCGGTCGAGAGCGAGCGACGCGCGCTGTCCGTGCGCGCCGCCGCGGCGAGCCGAACGCGAGAGAGCGGCGCGTCCCATGCGAGCTCCGGCGCCGTCCCGCCGAGCAAGCGCTCGTTGCGGCCCGCCTGGGTCGCGAGCGCGATCGGAATCGCCGTGGCCGCCACCATCGCGGTGTCCCTCGCGAACCGATAAGAGAA
>JAJXTK010000079.1 GCA_021783935.1 Myxococcales bacterium
GCGCCTCCGTCTCGCGCACGTCGAGGGGACGCGTGAGCGGCTGCACGGCGCGCCGCCCGTGGGGCGTGTAGTAGACGCCCGCGGTCGACAGTGACGGCAGCGTGCGGTCCTCCTCGCGCGCGCGTTCGAAAAGCTCGTCGGTCCAGTCGCCATGCGCCGGGTTGTCGATGTCGCAGAGGAACGCCTGCGTAAGCACGCGCGCGCACGACTGGTTCTCGAAGAGCTCGAGCCCCGCCTTGTTGATGCGGCACTGGCGTCCATCGAGAGCGAGGCCCTCGACGAGGTACGGCGAGAGATGGGCCGAGGTGAAGTACGTGCGCGTGAGCGCCTCGCGCAGCTCGCGCACGACGTAGTGCTTCGGCGCCCACTCCTGGCCCGGCTCGAAGCCGAACTCCGTGCGCTTCGGCGCAACCGCGACGAGCGTCACGGAGGCACCAGCGGCGCACGGCAGGCGATCGAGCGATGGAGGGACTCAGGCACGCGCGGCGCTCCGCGTCGGCTCGGAGCGAGCCGCGGTGTGGGCGCCTCTCGGGCGTCTTGGGTGGCAAAGCGTGGGGGCCGGGATCAGGGGACGCGTCTGCCGTCGAGGGCGTCCCAGCTCAGGCGCCCCCCGGCACGCGCCGCTACGCGGAGCGTCTCGCGCAGAACGCGATCGACGCCGAAGCCATGCGACGGGGGCGCTCGCGGCCGCGCCACGACGACCCCGGTCGCCTCGACGAGCGCGCCGTCGAGCTCGGCGGGCAGCTCGCGCGTCGTGATGAGCTCATGCCCGCACTCGGGGCACACGCGCGTCCCGATGCCGACGACGGCGCAGCACCTGGGGCACTCTCGCACCGGCGCTTCGGTCGCGGCCTTCGTGCGCTTCTTCGCCCCCTCGAGCGAGAAGTCGCGGTCGTCCTGGGGCAGCCCGTGCTCGAGGGCGCAACCCGCGTGATCGAGGATGATCGCGCGCTGGTCGTTCCAGGGGCGGAGGATGCGCCCGGCCTGTTGGAGGTACAGGCCCGTCGACTTCGTCGGGCGCGCGAGGATCGCGCACTTCACGGCCGGTTGATCCCAGCCTTCTGCGAGGCAGTTGACGTTGGAAACGACGACCGTCTCGCCACGATCGAGGCGCGCGAGGATCGCGTCGCGCTCGGGCGTCGGCGTCTCGCCATCGAGGTGCTCGGCGGTGACGCCCGACGCACGGAAGCGCGCCGCGATGTGCAGCGAGTGCTCGACCGACGCGGCGAAGGCGACTGTGCGCACGCCGCGCGCGTGCGTCATCCAGTGCTCGACGATGTTCCCGACGAGCCCCTGGCGGTCGACGGCGGCGGCGAGCTGGTCGGCGGAGTAGTCGCCGCGCGCGACGCTCACGCCCGAGAGATCGGGGCGCTGCGACGCGGGCACGGTGAACACGCGCGGTTCGACGAGGTAGCCCTCAGCGATGAGCTGACGGGGCGAGGCGACGACGACCAACTCGTCGTACGCGTCGCCGAGGCCCTTGCCGTCGGCACGGTAGGGCGTGGCCGTGAGCCCGAGGTGGACTGCGTCGGGGTAGGCGTCGGCGAGCACGCGATAGGAGTTCGCCAGCGCGCGATGCGCCTCATCGACGAACACGACGTCGGCGCGCGGCTTCGCGCGGTGGCGGAGCGTGTCGACGCTCGCGACCTGCACGTGGGCCGCGGGGCGCCGGCGTGGATCGCTCGCCATGATCACGCCGACGTCGCGCTCCGCGAGGCCGAAGTCGATGAGGCGATGGTAGGCCTGCGAGATGAGCTCGCGACGATGCGCGACGAACAGCGCACGCCGTCCTGCGCGCACCTCGTCTTCGATCATCGACGCGGCGATCGAGGTCTTGCCGCCGCCCGTGGCGAGCACGAGCAAGAGTCGCCGCACGCCGGCGTCGAGGCGACCGCGGATGCGGGCGCGAGCGTCGGTTTGGTACGTACGGAGCCGCACGCCGGCGGGCACGTCGGCAGATCGAGAGATGCCCATGTCGGAGGCAAAGCCGCGGGCCTCGGCGAAGGGGACATCGGGCGTCACGCGACCGCCTCGCGGACGTAATTTTCGCGCACGCGAGCGAGCGCGCGCTGATACCGCTTGCGCGCGTTGACCGCGGAGATGCCGATGCGCGCCGCGGCCTCGCCATGAGGCTCGTCGAGCACGGCGACGGCTAGCACGAGGTCGGCGTCGGCGCCGAGGAGACGCTCGAGCCATTGCCGCGCGACTCGAAGCTCGTGCTCGAGCACGCACGGTGAGACGTTGAGCGTCTCGAGGACCGACGCGGCGAGGGGGACCTCCTCCGATGGGGCCCGGAGCGTCGCGACGACTGCGCGCTCCGTGCTGCGCACGAGGGTGGCAGCGACGCGACGAACGTGCCCGACGTCGAGCACGGCGAGGAGCGACGTGAACTCGTACGCGATCGCCGACACGCTCTCGTCGGGGCACGCCCGCCAGTGCAGGCGCCTCCGATAGACGCCGCAGAGGCCGGGCCAGAGCGCGAGCCAAAGGAGAGCGGTCGCGAGCTCGCGTGTGTCGGCGCGGCGAGCTTGGGCGACGAGCGCGCCGAGGATGCGGTCGCGTTCGTCGAGGTCGCCGTCGCCCTCGAGGAGAAGCGCGAACAGCGTCTGGAGATCGGGGAACGCGGCGAGCGGCGCCTCACTCGCGAGACGCGCGAAGGTGCGCTCGTCTGCGTTCCGGACGATCTCGCCGAAGGTCTCGTAGAGGCTCTCCCAACGGGTATGCACGTGCGTCGGCCTTTCCGGCCGGGCGTCTTGCGCTCACGGGGGCCGACATGGCGTCTTGCGCTCTCGGTGATCGGGGCAGGGCGAAGGTCAGCTTCGGGCGGGGACTGTGACGACGTTGATCCGCCGGCACTTCGGTCGGTAGCAGACGAGCGACGCGCGGAACGCGCCGTCGATCACGGCCTCGAAGTGGCCGCGCTGGATGCGAAGGCCCTCGCTCTCGGTCGTCGCGAGGAGCGCGCCGCAGGAGGCGCAGCGCACCGGGACGACGTTCGAGACGGGCGGCGCGTTCGGCATGCAGCGGAGCATGGCGCCAGGGACCGTCGTCGCGGTCGCCTGCCGGTCACTTGTTTGTCGTTTGTGCGGACGACAGCGGAATTCTCGCTCCGCGTGGGCGGTCGCGAGCCGTCGCGCGTGGCTAGCACAGCGTGTGTCGCCTGGGGTCGCCGGCGCGTCGCTTGTTTGTCGTCTGCGCGGGCGACAGCGGAATTCTAGGTCCGATCGCCGGCACGCCCGTCGTCGCGTGCGCCTGCGACGAGGCACGTCGTCGGCGGTCGCCTATGCGTCGCCGCTCGAGCGTCATTTCGTCGCGCGCGTCCTCGACGACGCCCCCGTTGCGGCGCGCGGCGACCGCCGTTCGGGAATCCTCACGCACGCCGCGTGTTGAAGGAGGATGCGACGCGGAATGCGCAGGGCGACCGTCGCGACCGCCGTCGCCACGGCATTCGTCGCTTGCGGCGGCGGCTACAACGGCAGCACTTCCACCGACTGGTGCAACGTCGACGTTCGGGCCACCCAGTGCGGCGCCGGCGGGCTCACGGTGACCTGCGGCGCAACGGGCAGTCCAGGACCCGCGTGCTACTTCTGGTTCCACTCGGCGACCGACGACGTCTACTGCTGCGGCGCGAGCACGGTCGACGCGGGAGGCGATGGGGACGGCGCGCCCGGCGATGGGTGAGGTTCGGGTCGCTCGGTGCGGCGATAGGACGTGAGCACCGCGAAGGCGTTGCGCACGCGCAGTGGTCGCGCCGGGGAGGCGAGCGTCGTCCTGGGCGCGTGCCAGCCCGCGTACCTCCACTGCGCACGTGCGCGCAGGGGCAACCTGCGGCCTGCCCCTCCCTCGGGTACGTTTGGAACCATGAGGGGCGGCCGGCACAGCGCGATCGCCGGGGCGGCGGCACTCGCCCTGCTGGCCGCGCCGGACGCTCGCGGCAACGACCGCCCGACTCGCGAGGCGGACGGCGAGCGGTCGCCCAGAGAACGAGTGGAGGGGGCAGCGACCGCGCCGTCACCCGCGCCCGCGCCGACTCGAACGACTGATCCGAGCGACGGGTCCGACGAAGTCGGTAGTCCGACTCGTGCGTCGACGACCGAGACCTCGTGGTACGGCTGGCAGACGCTCCTTCTCGACACCACGTCCGTGCTCGTCATCGCCGCATCGGGTGGTCCGGGTGGACTCGACTCGGCCGGTCGCACGCTCGGCCTCGGAGCGTTGGTGTTTGGTGCACCCATCATCCACGCGGCGCACGGCAATTGGGGGATCGCCGCGGGATCGCTCTTTGGGCTGCGCATCGGGATGCCGATCGGGCTTGGCGCGCTTGGAGCGCTCTACTTCGAGCGCCCCGACTGCGACTTCTGTGCGCTTGGTGGATTCGTGATCGGAGCGGCCCTGGGTGGCGTGACTGCGGTGATCGCCGACGCCGCGATTGCGACCGAAGAGCGCCCCGCCGAACGACGCGTCGCGCGTGGAGGCGCTGTCGGTGTGGGGCTCGTGCCTTGGGTCGATCGCACCAGGCGGGGTGCGTCGATCGCGGTCTCGTTCTAGCCGAAGGGTCGGACGGGGGAGACCGCGGAAGACTGCTCCGCGGTCGTGGGGTCGCAGCGGCCCGACGTCGACGCGAGCAGCAGCAACTCTGGCCGTCAGAGCCCGTCCGCGGTGCAGCGACGTCGCCGGCGACGTGCGGGCGTGTGCGCGAGCGCAATTCCGCAGGCGCCGACGCCTTCCAAACCAGACGCGCGTCGCGGATGCTGTGGCGGATGGCAGGTGGTCCGCGGTCCCTCCTCGCGATCCTCGCGGCGTTAATCGTCGAGAGCGGGTGCGGCTCGACGACCGCCGAACCTGCTGGTGAACCTGCCGGCAGCGTGGCCGACGCTGCGGCGCAGACGCCGTCCGCCGATTCACCGGCGCCGAGCGGCCCGCGAGTCGGGCTCCGCCAGGGTGAGCTCGCGCCCAACATCCGGCTCGCCGGCTACCGCGACGATGGAACGACGCTCACCACGTTCTCGCTCTCGGAGCTGTCCGACGCCGACGGAAGCAAGGGGATCTACGCGATCGTGCTCACGCTCGGGGGGCTATGGTGTCCTGGCTGCGTCCAAGAGGGACGCGCGCTCTCGGACGACTACGCCCAGCTCTATCGGGCGCGCGGCGCACGCTTCGTCAGCATCATCGGTCCGAATCTTCAAGCGGACCCGGTCGCACTCCACGCCCTGGACGCCTGGCGGAAGAACGTCGTGCGCAGCTACACCGTGCTCTCGGACGACCTGTGGCAGTACGTCTCGCTTGCGCCCGAGTACCCATACATCGTCGTGATCGACCCCCGGAGCATGCGGGTCGTGAACGAGATCGCATCCGTCGATCCGGCGAACCGCAAGTGCGCGACGGACGCCGACTGCTGCAAGGGCCCGACGACGGTCGACGAGTACGGTCCGCTGTGTCAGTCGCCGTACCTATGCGCCGCCTGGGGCCTCTGCGTCGGGACCTACAATCCCCTCAACCCTGATTCGAAGCTCATTCCCGAGCTCGACGAGCTGCTGTACGTGAACGGCGCGCCGGCGGGGCCGTAGTCGCACGGGGCACTCCGGCGCGCACGGTTGCGGCCGCGGAGGAGTTCCGGCAACTCGCGCCAGTGACTGCGACAGCGCGCAGACAACGGCGCGTGCGCCCCTGACTGCCATCAAGGCCGCCGCACCTCGAATCGCGCGACCTGTGCAAGCACGACCGGGGTCGTCTTGCCGAGGCGCATCGCCATCAACGCGGCCAGATCGTCGACGCCCGCGACCTCAACGACCGTAGCGGGGGCGTCGTACTCGGTCGACGTGCGGGGCTCGCCGACGGTCACCTTCGCAGACTTCAGCAAGTCGATGACGTCGTCGAGGTTCACGCCGAGGCGCGCGCACGCGCTGCGGTCGATGAGCAGCAACTGCACGCGCTCGGGCTTCGGAGTCGGTCGGGACGATGCGCTCGCCCGCGAAGGTGGCACGCGGTCAGGCCCAACGTCGTTGCTCTCTGACTCGCGCTCGCATGCCGCGACGGAGAGCAGGAGAACTGCGAGCAGGCGACGGCTCACGATGATTGTCGCTGCGTAGCATGTCGTGCCCGGGCCGAACGCATCATCATTGCGAACCGGTCGACGCTTCCGTCGGCTGCGAAGCGAAGGTCTCGACGGGAGAAACGGACCGGCGGCGGCTCCAGGACGCACGCCAGTTTCTCGCGGAGCACCGCGAGAAGCTCGGGTTCGGTCTCGCCCGCCAACGCCTCTCTTAGAGTCGCGACCTCTCGGCGATGCTGCCGTCGCTCGGCGCGGTAGGCGGTGTATTCGCGGCGCTTCGCGAGGGCCAAATCGGACGGGCGAACGCGCGGCTCGACGCGTCGTCGCAGGTGCTCGGCACTGCGCTCGGCCTCCATCGCGTCGGTGGAAATTGCGTCGCCGAAAGCGAGGCCAGCCTCGGCGGCACAGTCCCTCGCCTCGATGAACCAGATTCGAGTCGAAGCTCGCGCGTGGTCGCCGCCGCGCACGGCTCCTTCCCAGTACATGCAGATGCCGATCTGCACGTGCCGCGGCTGCTTCAGGTACCACCCCATCCGCCGAACGCGCCGCCGCGCCGGGTACGGGTCGCGCGCTGCGGGGAACTCGCTCTCGGCCCAGTCCATCGCTGCCATCGCTTCCTCCTGGTCCCGCTACTCCGCGGCACGCGCCGCCGTGATCACGCGCACTTCGCCGTCGACGTTGAGGCGCAGCCCCTGCTGCGGGATCGACTCGACCAGTCGGTCGATCTCGGCCTTCGGCACCTTCCCATCGAGCGCAGCTCGGAACGCCAGGAGGGCGCGGTAGCGGATCTCGCGCGCCTCGGGGGCGACGGGCTTCCTCGCGAGCGCGCCGAGCTCGTACATCTCGGAGGCGAGGTCGGTCATCGAGACGAAGCAGCCGGGCTGCCTCGCCAGCGCGGCCAGCGCGAGCAGCGGAGTGCGCTGCAGGTGCTTCGGCGCGCCTCGCGAGCCTTTCGCCGGCCGAGTCGGGATCTCGTGCCCGCGAAAGCTGACCTTCAACGTGCGCAGGTCGATCGAGAGCGCGATCTCGCTTGCGGCCGCCGCGGCGACTGGCACCCGCTCCGCTACCGCGGGCGACGCCGCGGCGACGACCGGCGACGGCGCGAGGAGCGCCGACGCCTCGGCGACGACCAGGGCACGCTCGCCGGCGGACGCCAGGGGGTAGGGCGCCGCAGCGGCCTCGCCCGTCGCATCCAGCCGCGCCTCGAGCGCCGCGAATGCCCGCGCGTGACCGAGGGTTCGCCGCAGCAGCTCGCGGTCCGCCGCCCGGAGCGCGCTGAGGTCGTCCAGCCCCGTGTCGACGAGCCGCCGGGCGAGCGCGCGCCCGAGCCCGGCGATCCGAAGTCGCGCGATGGGCAGCGCGTTCGCTCGCACGCCGAAGTGCAGTCGATCGGCGAGCTCGACCAGCCCGGCGCGCTGCGCCTTCGTCCAACCCACGGCGTGCGCGACGGCCGCCAGCGCGTCGATTAGCCAGCCGAACTCCTCGCCCAGGCGGCGCAGCGCGCCCGCCCACGTGTGGAATCGGCGCTCGATCTCGGCCGTCGGTAGCTCCTCGATCCAGTCGGCGAGGATCAGCGTCTTCTTGTAGGCGAGGGCGGCTTCGTACTCGACGCCCGACTGATCCATCGCGAGCCGCTCGAAGAACGGCCGATCGCCCACGCGCGCGACCTCGGCCCGTCGCAGCAACTCGCCGCGATAGTCGTTTTGGTAGCGCTCCGCAGTGCCCAGGTTGACGAGGATGTCGCCGCCGTCGGGCGTGTGGCTCGCCACCGCGAGTGCCTCGATCGGCGAGACCACGGCGGACCGCGCGTCCCGGGCCCACGTCGCGAGCTCGACCGCGGTCGGCACGCTCAGGCCCTTGGAGGCGCACGCATGCCCGAGCTCGGTCGGCGCGACGGACCAACCGGTCCCGATGCGCACGAGCCCGCCGTCCGCGCAGACGGCGAGGGCGCGCTCGAGATCCGCGCGCAGCGTCGCGCGTTCCTTCGACCAGACGGCGAAGCCCGTGAGGCTCGCGAGGAGCAGCTCCTCGAGCTGCGTGACCGAGCGCGCCATGCCGGAAGCAACGAGGCTCACGACGTGCTCCTCGAGCGGGGCGCGCGCGAGCATGGGCGCGATCTCGTCGAGCTCCGCGCGCACGAACTGCCGGAACAGTGCCTCGGCCTGGAAGCGCGAATCCGCCAGCAAGAACGCGCGTCCGAACTGCTCGCCGTAGCCGTACCGCCCCGCGCGCCCGCTCTCGTTCTCGATCTCCGACTTCGACTGCGCGACGCACGCCATCTTGTGGTAGCGCTCGCTGCGCTCCCACTTTCGGCCGTCGATGATCACGTTGCGCGCCGGTAGGTTTACCCCCATCGCGAGCGTCGTCGTCGCGAAGACCGCGCGGAGCGCGCCGCACCGGAAGTTGCGCTCGACCAGCGCGCGCTCGAACGTCGAGAGGTCCGAGTTGTGGAAGCCGGCGGCGCCTGCGAACGCCTCGGTGAGCGCGTCGCGCCCGAACGTCGCCTCCTGCTCGGCGAGCTCGGCCAGGGCCGGATCGACGGGCGGGTGGCCGGCGCGGCGCGCGAACGCGCGCGCCAGGCTCACGCTGGTAGCGCGGTCGGGCACGAAGACGAGGACCTGCTCGCCCGCCGCGACGAGCTGCTCGGCGAGCGACAGGATCACCTCGTCGCGATCATTGGTCCCTGGATCGAAGCAATGCTCGGTGCCGATCGTCCCGGAGTTGTGCTCGACGTAGCGGAAGAGGCCACCCTGGTAGACTCCCTTCCTCAGCTCGATCGGCCGTCGGGCATCGGCGAGCATCTTCGCGCCGAGCCAGTCGGCGAGGAGCTTCGCCTGCCCGATCACCGCGGAGAGGCCGATGATGCGCGGCTTCGAGCCCGCGACGTGCAGCTTCGTGATGAGGAGCTCGAGCGAGGGCCCGCGCTTCGGATCAGTGAGCAGCTGCAGCTCGTCGACGACGACGAGTCCCACCGTCTCCATCAGGTGCGGGCGGCTCACGAGCAGGGCCTGGAGCTTCTCAAAGACGACGATCGCGATGTCGAACCGGCCTGCCTCGATCTCCGCGTCGTGATCGCGGTGATCGCGCGACGTGACGACGACCCGGATCCCGACCGGCTCGTAGCGCCGCCGGAACTCCTGGTACTTCTCCTCGGCGAGCGCCTTCATCGGCACCGCGTAGAAGACCTTCGTGTTGCCGCGCGCGGCGTGCACCGCCGCCATCTCGCCTACGAACGTCTTGCCCGACGACGTCGGCGAGAAGACGAACATTGGGCGGTCGCCGAACAGCCCGCACTCCTTCACCGCGCGCACCTGCACGGGGAGGAGCTCCGGGCCGATCGTCGAGCGCCAGATGCCGAGGATCTCTTCGGGGATGTCGTAGGCTTCGAGTGCATCGACGCGCATGGAGCGGACCTCCGATCAGGCGGCGGCGTTGGTGCGCGGCTTTGCATTGGGGTCGGGCTTCGCCTCCGCCTTCGCGGGGGTCGGCTGCGCCTTGGCGGTGGCCGGCGCGGTCACCGGCGCGGGGACAGGCGTCGCCGCGGCCTTCTGCGCCGTCGGGGCGGGGGAGCTCGCCCTCGGCGCGGTAGCGGCAGCCGTCGGAGCGACGGTGGTCGGCACGAGCGTCACCGGCGTCTCGAGCCCGCGCGCCGTCATGATGCCCGCTGCGACCTGCGCCGCGATCGCGGGCTGCTCACCGAGCGTGCGCATCGCCGCGTCGCGACCTTGCCCGAGGCGCTCCCCCTTGAAGGAGAACCAGCTGCCGCTCTTCTCGATGACGCTGGCGGAGACCCCGAGATCGACCAGCTCGCCCAGCCGGTTCACGCCGCGCCCGAACGCGAGATCGAACTCCGCCTCGCGGAACGGCGGCGCCATCTTGTTCTTCACGACCTTCACGCGCGTGCGGTTCGCGACGACCTGCTCCCCCTCCTTGATGCGCTCGATGCGGCGCACGTCGAGGCGCACGGACGCGTAGAACTTCAGCGCGTTGCCGCCGGTCGTGGTCTCGGGGCTGCCGAACATCACGCCGATCTTCATGCGGAGCTGGTTGATGAAGAGGACGATGGTGTTCGTGCGCGCGATGGTGCCTGTGAGCTTGCGGAGCGCCTGGCTCATCAGCCGCGCGTGCAGGCCGACGTGCGAGTCGCCCATGTCGCCCTCGAGCTCCGCCTTCGGCACGAGCGCGGCGACCGAGTCGACGACGATGACGTCGAGGGCGCCCGAGCGCACCAGCTTCTCGGTGATGTCGAGCGCCTGCTCGCCGTGATCGGGCTGCGAGAGGAGCAAGTCGTCCGTCTTCACGCCGAGGCGACGGGCGTAGGCGACGTCGAGAGCGTGCTCGGCGTCGATGAAGGCGCAGGTGCCGCCTGCGCGCTGGGCCTCGGCGATGACGTGCAGCGCGAGCGTCGTCTTGCCCGACGACTCGGGGCCGTACACCTCGACGATGCGCCCGCGCGGCAGGCCGCCGACGCCGAGCGCGATGTCGAGCCCGAGCGAGCCGGTCGAGATGACGTCGATCTGCTCGTCGCGCGGCGCGTCGCCGAGCTTGAGGATCGAGCCCTTCCCGAACTGCTTGTCGATCTCGGCGAGGGCGGTGCGCAGGGCCTGGGTGCGGTCGGCGGCGAGCTTGTCCATGGTCGGTCCTCCTGGGGTGTGCGGGACGAGGACCAAGATGCGGCCGACCTATGACAGGGTGGGTCATAGCGAATTGCCGCTGAGAAATACGAGCCGTGCCGGCCGTGCTTGGATCCCGGCAGCCGAGCCGTGGACGCGCGGCAAATCGCGCCGTTGTGCTATGACCCACTTCGTCACACCAAAGGGACGCCGAGGGAGACATGGCCCCCCGAAAGACGAAGACGCGGTCGAGCGAGCGCTACGCGCCGGCGCAGCGGCTCCATCAGCTGAAGGCGTTGCTCGCATCGAGCGGCGGGATCAGCGTCTACGGGATCGCCGAGCACTTCGGCGTGAGCGTGCGCACGGCGATCCGCTACCTGCGCGCGCTCGAGGGCGCAGGCGAGCCGCTCACCGAGGAGACGGTCGGCAAGCGCAAGCTCTGGCAGTTGCACCCGGCCGCGCGGCGAGAGACGGTCGCGCTTTCGGAACAGCAGATCGTGACGCTGTTCCTCTCGCGTCGCATCTTCGACTTCCTCGCCGGCACGGGCTTCGCGGAGAGCCTCGACGAGATCTTCGCGAAGCTCGAGGCGACGTTGCGGCGTCGCAAGTTCGACACGAAGAACCTCGAGCGGAAGCTCTTCGACGTGAACGAGGCGCCGTACCTGTACGGCGAGCGGAGCGAGCAGCTCGGTGACATCGTCACGGCGCTCCTTCGCGAGCAGCGGCTGCGCCTCACGCGCGAGGGGAGCTCGAAGCCCTTCCTCTTCGAGCCCTACACGCTGCTCGTCTACAAGAAGGGGCTCTACCTCGTCGGCTTCAGCCACCACCACCAGAGCGTGAGGACGCTCTCGCTCGACAAGATCCGCGAAGCCGAGTGGGTGCGCGGCGACGGGTTCGCGTACCCGAAGGAGTACTCGCCGGCGTCGATGGTGGAGGGGAACTTCGGTCTCCACGGCGGGACCGGGACGCCGACGCGCGTGCGGCTGCTCTTCGCGGCCGACGTCGCGCGCTACGTGCAGCGCCGGCAGTGGCATCCGACGCAGCAGATCGTGAAGACCGCGCGCGGTGTCGAGATGACGATGCAGGTCACGGGGATCGCCGAGCTCCCGGCGTGGCTGCTCTCGTGGGGCGACAAGGTCGAGGTGCTCGAGCCCGAGACGCTGCGCGAAAAGATCGCCGAGGAGCATGCGCGGGCGGCGGCGCGATACGCGCCCTCACCGGAGGCCGAGGCATCCCCAGACGTGGGCCGTTAGGCCGGCGTCGCGACGACTCCGAGACCGGCGAGGCGCACCGCCGCGAACTATCGCTCGCCGCCGGGGTGTCGTCGCTTACGATCGCGCGCGTGCCATGCGTTCCCTGATCGAGCGAGTCGTCCCGCTCCCGCCGCCGCTGCACGAGGAGATCGTGCGCCGCTCGATCTTCGAGGTCTGTCGGTGGAACACCCAGCGGGGCGATCACTCGACGCTCGCGCCGTTCGCCTTCGTGCTCGCGCGCGAAACCTGGCAGGAACTGGCGCGCACGGCGGAGGCACTGGCCGCAGAGGCGACCGAGGCAGAGCGCGAGCTGCTCGCGAGGCCTGAGTTGCACGGCCGGCTCGGCCTCCCTCGCTCGCTCACGCGCGCGCTGCTCGCCGCGGTCGCGGACCCGACGCCTGGGCCCGTTCGCTATCTGCGCTTCGACTTCCACCCGACCGACGGCGAGCCGCTCATCACCGAGGGGAATCCTGACGTCTGCGCTGGGTTTCTCGAGAGCTCTGGCGTGACGCCGATCGTCGCCTCGGCGCTCGGTCTCGATCCCCTCGGCGATCCCGCCGGCGCGCTCGTCGATGCGATTCGCGCCGCGGTCGGGGATCGCGCGCGGGTCGGGCTCATGCATCTCTCGATGTTCACCGACGACAGGCAGATCGCCGCCTTCCTCGCGCGCAGGCTCGAACGCGCCGGCCTCGAACCGCTGCTCTTCGACGCCCAATCGCTGCGTGCTCGGCGTCGCGGCATTCGGGTGGCGCAGGCTGCGGGGTGCGACATGCCGCTCGATCTACTCTTCCGCTTCTTCCCTGCTGAGTGGCTCCCGCGGTTGGGGCGAGGGTCGGGCTGGCGGCGCCTGATCGCCGGCGGCACGACGCCCGTGGCGAACCCGGGATGGGCGGTGCTCACCCAGTCGAAGCGCTTCCCGCTCGTGTGGCCGGCGCTCTCGGCGCCGATGCGAACCTGGCGCACGCTGCTGCCCGAGACGCGCTCGCTCGAAGACGCACCGATCGGCCCCGAGTGGGTCGTCAAACCGTCGCTCGGTCACGAGGGCGACCGCATCAGCATCGAGGGGGTTGGCTCCGACGCGCGTCGAGCACGCTCCTGCGATCGCGCGTCGGCAAGGCCCGAGCGTTGGGTCGCGCAGCGTCGTTTTCGATCGCGTTCGGTTCAGACGCCAGAGGGGCGCAGGCACGTGGCGATCGGCGTACTCCTGGTGAACGGCAAGGCCGTCGGCGCGTACGCACGCGCGTCACGGAAAGCGCTGATCGACGACCACGCGCAGGACGTGATCGTGCTCTGCGACGAGAGGGGATTATGAGCAACGAGATGCTCTTCGACGTGTGGCGCGGGTCCGAGTCTTCGTGGGCGAAGTCGTGGACCAAGGCCGCGCTGTTCGCGACGCTGGAGGCGCCCGAGACCATCGGCGACGACGCCTACCGAGCCGAGGCTCCGCCTTGGGCAGGGATCGACACCTCGTGGGCCCCGGGGGGACGCGACACGGCGTTGATCGTCGACCTGCCAGGCGGCGAGGCGGTCCTGACCGCGGTCGCGCTGGTCCGCGCAGGCTTTCGCCCGGTAGTGGCGATCAACACGACGACCGGGGGCGCCGAGGCCATCGAGATGGGCCCCGTGATCGCCGCGTTGCGCGACGCGGCCCGCCGTCCACACGCGCTCGAGGCGCCCCCGAAGGCGCCTCCCGCTTTCGTCCTCGACGCGCGTCGGATGCTTCCGGATCACGCGCCGATCGTGGGGCGACTCGACAACCGTTGGATGCTCTTCGCAAGCGACCTACCCAGCGCCAGCCACCTCCGCGCAAACGGAATCGGTGGCGTCCTCGCCGTGCATCGCGCCGGTCTCGCGCCGGACCTCGTCGACGTGCTCGGGAGGTTCCAACGCGGCGGCCTCCAGGTTCAATCCGTAGACCTCGAGGAACCGACGCCGGCGGCCGTTGAGCTGCCGGCCGGGCGCACGTCGGCAGTCGGGAGCATCGTGCGCGGCGTCGCGAGGTGGTTCGAGCTTGGGGGCCGGCGTAGTGATGGGACGTTCAGTCGCCGGATCGTGCCGAGACCCTCCCACGGGTGACGTCCGGGGCCGCGCCGAGGTCACGCGATGCCAGGTCGTCGAGTCGTCAGCCCAACGCCCTGATGACCGCGACCGGGTCCAACGTCCAGGCGGCGCGGCGGGCAGCGGTCACTGCGCGACGGCGCGACGGGCGGCGGCCTCGGAACGAGGCCGGAGCAGCGCCGCCAACACGAATGCCGCGGCGAAGGCGATCCAGGCGAGGGTCCAGCACCACTGGACGAACAGCGGCAACCACCAGTTCGCCACCGCCGCGTCGCGGAGCCGATAGGCCAGATCATCCATCAGACGCTCGTTATGCCGCCCCGTGAGCTGCATGGCTCCGAGGAGCGCTGGCACCGCCACGGTCGCGACCAGGAGGGCGCCGCGGCGAGCAACACAA
>JAJXTK010000712.1 GCA_021783935.1 Myxococcales bacterium
CCGCCCGCGGTGTTGCAGTCGGCCCACCCCGCCTTGCAGCTCGAGTAGACGCACGTCCCGTTGGAGCACGTCGCGCCGTTGCTGTGGATCGCGTCGCACGCCTTGCCGCAGCCGCCGCAGTTGTTCACGTCTTCGGCTGTCTCGCAGCCGTCGTCGGGGAGCGGCGCGACGGGCTGCGTGCAATCGAAGAACCCCGGCTTGCAGCTCGGCGTGCAGAGCCCCGCCACGTCGCATGTCGTCGCGACCACGTTCGAGGTCGCGCAGGCGCGGCACGCGGCACCGCACGAATTCGTGGAGCCGACCTCGTCGCACGGAGGCGCGGTGTCGAGCGGCCCAGTGTCGGCGCCGGCGTCGGCCTCGGCCTCGGCCTCGAGCTGCGCGTCGGACACGTCGTCGACGCCGCTCGAGTCGGCGATGACCGTCGCGTCGCCGCCCGCGTCCTGGCTGTCGTCCTGCGCGTCGGCGTCGAGCGACGCGTCGAGCGACGCGTCGAGCTCCCCCGAGTCGACGATCGGGTTGCCGGCCTCGTCGACCTCTTGGAGATCGCTGATGCCGGCGAGCGTGGCGCACCCCGACGAGGCGAGCAGCACCGTCAGGCCAAGGGGGAACAGGGCGCGGCGCGTCATGGCTCAGAATCCCCCCTCGAGGCCGATCGAGCCGACGCCGACGACGACCGACGCCCATGGCTTGTTGCGCGCGGCGGGGGCCGTCGCGACCGGGGCGGCCTGCACCGGCAAGAGGAGCCCCACCACGCCGACGATCGCGCCGACGCCGGCGACTGCGAACGAGACGTTCGAAATGTTGGCGCTGGTGCGCGCCGAGGTGAGCGCGTCGTGCGCGGCCGGCGGGCAGTTGTTCCCGTCGCAGAGCTTCTTCGCGTCCGAGCCGTGCGTGAAGGCCAGCACGCCGGTGATCCCGCCCACGATCAGGCCCGCGCCCGCGAGCCCGAAGCCCCCGTACATCAGCGGTGCCCGCATCGGATTGGGGCGCTCCAGATCGGTGACGGGGGGCGTGGTGGCCGGCGGCGTCGCGCTCGTCGTGGTCGTGGTGTTCGGCTGCGGTGCGGCCGCCATGGGCGTGGGATCGCCGGTCGCCATGTCGACGTCCACGCTCTTCGCGTCGCGCTCGACGAGGTCGAATTCGACCTTCTTGGTGTGCTTCGGGTCGACGAAGACCGCGAGGTGCTTTCCGGGGTTCGCCTTGCGGGACACGAGCAGCGCATCGGGCGGCAGCTCGACGTCGTCGAGCGTCACCTTCAGCTGCCCGTCGGCGGCCGCGTTGGCGACGTGGAACTGGACGGTCGGGATCCGAGGCTCGAGCTCGTCGGCGAGCTGCTTGGCGAGCTCGCGCGCCTTTTGGAAGGCGGCCGGTTCCTTCGGCTCGATCGGGAGGCGCCAGGCGGCGAGCCAGGTCTCGCGCGCCTCGACCAACTGCCCGAGATCGGCCTGCGACTGCCCGACCTCCAGGGCCGTCGTCGGAACGGTCATGATCTTGTTGGCGGCCTGGAACCGCTCGAGGGCCGCCGCATGATTGCCCTTCTCGCGCTCGGCGCGCCCCTGCGACATCAACGCACGTGCGGTGTCGACGTCGGCGGCCGAGGGGGCCCCGTGCGCCGCGCCCGGACCCGCCACGAGCGCAGCCAGCAGCAGCGCGGCCGCGAAGCCGCGAGACGCCCACGACCCCCCACCAAGGCGCATAGACACCATACAGCCTCCCCGCAGCCGTCCGCCGCACCGCTCGCTCGCAAGTACCGAGTCGGGCGGTCGAGTGCGCGAATCGGGATGATAGCACGAGCTCGACCGCTCACTGCGAATTCCCGACGAAAGGTCGTCCGGCCGACGGCAGATCGCCGCGCTCGGTGCCCGGTGCCCGGAACGGATCGATCGCGAACTGCGTCGTCTTCGGTCATACTGGACGCGTGACGCTCGCCCCGCCGAAGCCTTCGCAGCTGGTACCGGGCTTCATGCTCGATCGGTACGAGCTGCTCTGCCCTATCGCCAAGGGCGGCATGGCGGAGGTGTGGATCGCGCGCTTGCACGGCAAGCGCGGCTTCCAGAAGCTCGTCGCCATCAAGTCGATCCTCCCCGAATTCGCCGGCGACCACGCCTTCCAGCAGATGTTCCTCGACGAGGCGCACATCTCGGCGGGGATCGAGCACGGCAACGTCGCGCAGATCCTCGACCTCGGCGAGCAGCACGACGCGCTCTACATCGTGATGGAGTACGTCGACGGCGAGTCGCTCTCGCGCCTGCAGCGGGCGCTCGTGAAGCGCTCGCACGTGATCCCGCACGGCATCGTCCTGCGCATCCTCGCCGATACGTGCCTCGGGCTCCACGCCGCGCACGAGCTCCGCGACAAGCAAGGCAACCTGCTCAACGTCGTGCACCGCGACGTCTCGCCGCAGAACATCCTCGTCACCGACAAGGGGGTCTCCAAGCTCATCGACTTCGGCATCGCCAAGGCGCGCGATCGCGTCGCCGGCGACACGAACGCGGGGCTGCTCAAGGGCAAGGTCCAGTACATGGCGCCCGAGCAGGCCATCGGCGGCGCCCTCGATCGCCGCGCCGACGTCTTCGCGATCGGCGCGATCGGCTATCACCTGCTCGCGGGCAAGCCTCCGCACGACGGCGACAACCAGCTCGCGACGCTGCGCCTGCTCACCTCCGGCAAGCCGCCGATCCCGCTCCCGAGCTCCGTCCACGCCGCGGTCTCGGCGGTCGTCCGCAAGGCGCTCGCCTTCAAGGCCGACAACCGCTTCGAGACTGCGCTCCAGCTCAACAAGGCGATCGAAGAGGCGATGGTCGCCGCGAACCTGCGCACCACGTCGACCGACGTCGGCGCGTTCGTGGGCGAGCACCTCAAATCGCGTTGGCAGGAGCGCCGGCGCGCGATCGAGCTCGCGCTCGCGGCGGCCGAGGAGCGCGAGCGGGTGAGCAAGCTCCTCGAGCCCGGCGAGAAGAGCGCGAGCGGCATGCTCCGTATCGGCGCCAAGACCATGGCCGGCCTCACGCCGGCGGCAGTGCCGAAGGACCTCGAGGTCGCGCTGCCGGAGTTCGCCGAGCCCGCGACCGTCGCGGGGAGCGTCACCCCGGCGCCGACCGACCGAACCGGCGACACCTTCGGCTCGACGCCCGTCGCCGAGTCGCCGGCGAAGCGGCGCGTCCCGCTGCTCATCGGCGGCGGCCTCGCGGCGGCGGCCCTCGTCGCGATCGGC
>JAJXTK010000713.1 GCA_021783935.1 Myxococcales bacterium
AGCAGACGGGGACGGCGGTCGCGGCGAGCAGGCGCGCGCTCGCGAGGACGATCGCGTCGCCGAGCGCGTGCAGCCCGAGCAGCGCCGCGAGGCAGCTCGCCACGCCGAAGCCGACGGCGGGCCACGGAGCGCGCCTTTGCGACAGCCACGGGAGCGCCGCGAACGCGATCGCGAGCGGCGGCAGCCAGCCGAGCAGACGACCGAGCGGCGCGGTTCGCGCGCGCGGCCGCTCCTCGGCCGGCGGCGCGGCCTCCGTGCGCGCGCCCTCGCGCACGCGCTTCCAGGGCAGCGGCACCTCGAGCAGGCGCGCGCGCACCGCCTCGAGCAGCGCCTCGGGCGCGCCCGCGCCCAGGGGGATCAGCGTCGTCGCCGAAGGCACGCTCGTGTCGGCGGCGTGCGTGGCCAACCCGTGCACCGGCGCCGCGCGCCCTTCGCAGCGGTAGCTCGCGTCGACGCGGCCGCGATCGACGAGCACGTCGTCGAGGACGCAGCCCGAAGGGAGGGGCGCGCCGAGCCCGAGCGCGCGCTGCACGTCGCGCTCGCGACCCGCCGGGATCACGAAGCGCACCGGCTCGTCGTCCGCAGCGACGGCGCCGGCGACGGCGAGGGCGCCGGCGACGGCGAGGGCCGCGATGAGGGCGCGGCGCGCGCGGCGCGAGATCATGCACGGGCGAGCGTGGCCCCTCGGCGCGGCGGCGCGCAAGCTCGATTTCACGGGCCCAAGAGCCCGCGCGCGTGGATCTCGCGCGCGAGCGCCGCGGCGAGCCGCCGGTGCCCCTCCGGCAGCAGGTGCGCGTGATCGCCCTGGAAGAGCGGGCGTGGATCGGCGCCGTGCGCGAAGAGATCGCCCGCGAAATCCCAGCGCTCTCGCGGGCGCTCGCCGAGCAGGCGCCAGAGGTCGGGGTGGCGCGAGACGTAGAGGAAGCGATCGGTGTCGTACGGCTCGAGCTCGCTGTCGACCGGCAAGAGCGCGTAGAGGACGCGCGCGCCGTTCGCCCGCGCCAGCTCGTCGATCGCGTCGAAGATCGCGGCGATCGTCCGCTCCGCCTCGCCGCGCGCGAGGTGCGCGGGGCGGCAGAGCGCCTCGATGCTGGCGCTGGCGAGCTCGCGGCTGCGCCACAGCTGCCGGAAGAGGATGCTGCGGGTCAGCCGGCCGATGCAGGCCGAGGCGACGTCGGCGCGCACGAGCTCGCCTCGCTCGAGGCGCAGCATCGGCTTGGAGTTGCCCCAGCCGAATTCGCGCGCGGAGATCTGGAAGTCGTTGCCGGTGAACACGCCGACGATGATCAGCCGCGGCCGGACCACCGGCACGTAGCGCCGCAGCAGCAGCAGGTACTGATCGATCGAGTACCCCGAGACCGCGCCGTTGAGCACCTGGTAGCCCGGCACTCGCCGCTCGAGCTCGCGCCCGACGTGCTGGTCGGCGCCGACGCCGTAGCCGAAGACGATCGAGTCCCCCATCAGCAGCACGTGCGGGCGCGTCGGATCGACGCGCTCGAGGCGCTGGCCGATCACGTCCGGCGGCCCGTACGGGGACCAGCCGAGCTCCGGATCGCTCATCTGCGGCGCGGCGCGCGCTCCCTCGTGCCACGGCGCCCGCGCCTCGGCGGCGGGCGAGCGTCCGCGCACCGTCACGCCGACCAGCAGGACGAGCACGAGCATCACCACGCTGGTGCCGACGGCGAGCGCGATCTGCTTGCGACGCAGCGGGGCCGCCGCCTCGCCCGGCGCCGGCCGCGCCAAGAGCGCCAGGAGCCAGCCGGTCCCCGCCGTCAGCAGCAGGAGCGCGAGCGGCGCGGTGCGCGCGCCGAGCAGCGGCACGTCGAGCCCCAGCAGCGCCAGCAGCGCGGCGGCGACGAGCTTCGCCCGCCACGCCCAGCGCCGTGCGTCGCCGATCCGCGCCATCAGTGGACCTCGTCGAAGGCGCGGAAGCGCCAGCCCGGCTCGAGGTCCTCGAAGACGGCCGACGCGGACACGTCGAGCTCCTCGCCGGCGGCGTGCGACCCAGCCCCGAAGCACTGGGTCAGCATCACGCCGTCGCGCTGACGCTCCGGCGACCAGCCCGGCTCACCGACGCGCACCGTCGAGGCCGACAGCTCGTCGATCTCGAGCACGCGCGTGAACCTCACGCGGGCGGTAAAAGGGACCACGTACAGGTGCGAGCGCGCGTGGAAGTCGTCCTCCAGCGTCCGCGGGTGCTCGTCGGCCGCCTGGAACGAGACCACGTCGAAGCGCCCCGCGCCCCACGCGCGCAGGCGAGCCTCGGCCTCGCCCGCGCGCGCCGCGGGCTCGCGAGGATCGGTCGCCTCGCCGTCGGGCGCGCGACGACAGGCGGCGGTCGATCCGCAGAGGACGGCGGCGACGACCCAGAGCGGCGCGCGGTGCATGGACGGACAGGCCTCGCGAGCCTCGGCGTGGAGGCCCTTCTCGAGCATCGCGACGCGAATCTCCGGCGCGCAAGGGGAATTCGCGGCCCGGAGGAGCGTTCAGGGCATCAGCGAGGCGCCCCCTACATGCGCCGCGCGCCGCGCCGCGCGATTACCCGCATCAAGACGACATATGCATTCTTCGACCTCGATGACGGCGCTCGAAGCCAGCACCGATCCGCGCATCGGCCCCGTGATCGGCGCCAAGTTCGAGATCGAGGCGCTCCTCGGACGCGGCGGCATGGGCGCCGTCTACCGGGCGCGTCAGGAGAACCTCCGGCGGGCCGTAGCGATCAAGGTGGTGCGCCACGAGCTGCGCGACGAGCGGGCGACCGATCGGGCCCGCGTGGTCGACCTCGTGGGCCAGCTGCTCGCGGCGCTCGCCGCCGTGCACGACGAAGGGCTCGTCCATCGCGATCTCGAGCCCGATGACGTGATGGTCGTCCGGGGCAAGGACGACGACGGGCTGCGCGCGGACGTGCTGAAGCTCTGCGACTTCGGCGTCGCCAAGCGGCCCCCGACGCCGGGCGAGCCGGGGGCCGCGGCGCTGACGCAGACGGCGTCGCTCACGGCCAACGGCGCGCTCGTCGGCACGCGCGACCCCCTGTCCCCGGAGCAGGCGAAGGGGGAGGCCGCCGACGCGCTCGGGGCCGGCGCCGTCGAAGGGTCGCCGACCTCGCGCAGCGGCGTCGTCGAGCGCCCGTCGACGTCGCCTACGCGCCCGCAGCCGCGCCGAAGAGCCGCGCGGTGCCCGTGCTCCTCGCGATCGTGGTCGCGCTAGATCG
>JAJXTK010000714.1 GCA_021783935.1 Myxococcales bacterium
CCGATCTTCTCGCTCTCGGGAGACGACGCGAGCACGGTGATGGCTGCGTTCACCGCGGCGCTCGGCTGGGGCTTCTTGGGCATGGTCCTCATCGCCATCTCGTGGGAGCGCGCGCGCCGGTCGGCCGGGCGCGCAGCCAAGGCCGAGCGCGAGGAGCAAGAGCGCCTCGACGAGGAGGCCGACGAAGAAGCCGCGGAGGAGGAGGAGGCCGCCGTGGAGCCGACGCCCGCGCCGCCGCAACGCGCGTAGGACGCGTGGAGCGACGCCGATCGCCGGCCCGCGAGCCCGCTCGCCGAGGGCGCACCTCGATCAGCGCGCGCGCCGACGCCCACGCCGTGCGAGGGCGCCCGCCAAGACGCCCAACCCGAGCCACGAGCTCACGCCCCCGCCGTCGCCGCGCGCCCGACCGACGCTGCAGCCCGCGGCGCCGGAGCCGTCACTGCTCAACATGTGGACGTCGCCCGCCTGCAGGCCGGCCTCGGTCACGCCGACGCCCCCGTCGGACGTCGAAGGGGCCGCGTCGCTCTTCGCGCCGGCGTCGGACTTCGTCGATCCGGCGTCGGCGGGCGCGGCGCCGGCATCGGCAGGCGCGGCGCCGGCATCGGCAGGCGCGGCACCGGCGTCCGCAGGCGCGGCACCGGCGTCGGTGCCGGCGCCCGTCACGACGTCGATCTTCACCTCGAGATCATTGTCGGGCGGCCCGCCTTGACCGGTGTCGCTGAACCACGCGACCCCCTCCTCGACCACGCCGAAGAACTCGTCGTAGGTCCCCGGCGCGCTCGGCGCGGCGAGGTCGAAGGTGAACTTGTAGGTGCCGCCGGGCGGCACGGTGCCGGCGACCGACGCGAGCCGATTCGGCGAGATCCAGCTGGAGTCTGCGAAGGCGCTGGCGCGGTCGCGCGCCTGCGTCGTGGCGATTCGCGTGTTCGAATCCCACGCCTTGGCGCCGACGTTCTTCAGCTCGATGTACGAGGGGATCACCTGCCCCTCGGTCATCGTCATGGTGGTGCTCGCGTAGGGGAAGCTCTGGGCGACGAACTGCGCGGCGTAGTCGGGCGTCGCGCCGTAGGCGGCGAGGACGTTCTGCGCGTAGGTGACGCGCTGCGACTGCATGCAGGTGCCGCACCCCTCGAACTTCGTCATGAAGACGGCGGTCGCGTCGGTGACGTTGGTGGTCGCCTTCAACGAGGCGAGGCCGTAGCCCGAGTAGGTCGTGAGCTCGTACCAGATGAAATCGAGCTGCAGCTGGAGCGCCCAGACCGACTGCCCCGTCTTCGACGCGTACGCCGTGGCGTTGTCGTTCGAGTCGGTGTCCCAGCGCCCGCCGACCGACCACTGCGCGATGCCGCGCCCAGGCCCGCCGCCCTGCACGGCCGTCGGGCTCATGCCCGACTCCTGATCGAGGTTGCCGACGATGCCCGCGGCCTGGAAGCTCGCGAGCCCCTTGCCGACGAAGTAGCTGTAGGCGGCGTGGTCGTTGGCGAACAGCGCCTGCGCCGTCTGATCCACCGGCTCGCCGAAGCCTTGCCCCGAGTCGCCGCAGCCCCCGGCGGCCGCGCCGGCGATGGCCAGGAGCAGCGTGCGACGGAGCGCGCGCGGGAGAATCGCGCCGCGCGCCGCCCGTTGGTCACCCAGTTCGCCCCCGCGAGCCCGCGTCACGACCGAGTCGGTGTTCGTCGCCACGAAGGCGAGGATGCGAGCGGCCCGCGTCGATGGCAAGGCTCGGTGCGCGAGATGACAGAATCCCAATGAAGCCTCGTCATGCGCGCATGACGCATAGGTAGACGCCGTCACGCCGGCGTGACGGAGCGGCTCGCCGAGCGAAGGCGGAGGGGACCATGGATGGAAATTTCCAACGTGGCGGCGACCCCGGCCGCGCGTCGCCTGCGCGCGCCGATCAGGGCATGTCCGCGCAGCAGCGGAAGCCGACCGAGTAGTCCACTTGCGCGAGCGAGTGTACGTCGGTGTTGTACAGACACCCATTCCCATTGAGCTTGGTGTCGTTGTAGTAGCCGCCTCGGAAGTCGACGCCCACGCTCGGATCGGTGAGGTTCCTCGGGTCGTAGATCCAGTCGTGCACGTTGCCCATCAGGTCGTACACCCCCTCGGCGGTCACGCACTCGGGCATCGAGCCGGTCTTGGTCAGGGTGTTCGGCTGCTGGTCGATGCCGGGGTAGGCGATCTGCGAGTAGATCCAGCTCGCGTCGGTGCCGAAGCACTCCGCGGGCGAGTAGATCGGGTGCAGCGACTCGTCGTTGCACGCCCCGTTCAGGCGCGTGTTGCCGTAGGGATAGACGTTGTCGGCCAGTCCGCGGCAGGCGCGCTGCCACTCGACGTCGGAGCAGAGCCGCTTGCCGGAGGCCTCGCAGGCGCGCTTGGCGTCGTAGCCGCTGATGTACGCCTGCGGCACGGCGCCGCGGAGCGACACCGCGCGGTAGGTGTCGGTCGCGGGCGGCTCGTAGTACGGGCTCCACGACGACTCGGTGCCGTCGGCGGCGATCACCATGATTTCGGCCTCGTACTGGTCGATGCAGAAGGCGACGCCGCTGGTCGTCCCCGCGCCGCAGCCGGCCTGGGGCACCGGCGAGATGTCCACGTCGTTGCGGCCGTCGGGCGCCGACGCGCAGTAGGCGGCGATCGGCACCATCCCCGAGGGGCACCCGCCGACGCCCGGCGACTCGAGGAGCCCCGCGTTCGGTCGCGCCGTCGGATCGGTCGGGCACCAGCCGCTCGCGTCGACGCCCGCTCCCGCATCGCCCTCGGGCGTGCAGCACTGGATGTTCGTCGGCCCCGGGCAGTGGCCGGGGGTCGCGACGTAGGCCCCGGTGCAGGTCGAGACGTCGACGCACGCCCCGGCGACGCCGTTCACCGAGCACGCGGTCGTCGCGTCCGCGTCGCTCGTGGCGTCGCCCGCGTCGGCCGCGGCGCCCGCGTCGAGCGCGATCGCGTCGCCGTCGGGCGCAGCGCCGCCCGCCTCGGTGCCGGGGCCGGCTCCGGCGCAGCCCGTTGTGACGAGGAGGACGAAGGCGAGCGAGCGCGCGTGCATCTCGGCGCAGCAGTGTGCCCGCGCCGCGGACGCGCGAGAACCGTGCGGGCCGTCCGGACTTAGCAGGCCGTTGAGAAACGGCCTGCGGAAACTGTGACCGTCAGCAGGCTGTGGTCGATCGCGCGGGAGAGCGCGGCATGACCCGGGAGAGGATCGGCC
>JAJXTK010000715.1 GCA_021783935.1 Myxococcales bacterium
TGGCGGCGGCGTGGGCGTGCGCGCGGGCGGTGGCGGCAGCGGCCGAACCTCGGGGGGCCGGATGCCGAGCGCGTGCAGCGGCGTGGGCGCGGGCGAGTGATCGGGGAAGCCGCGCGGCAGGGTCGACGGATCGCCGAAGTCGGAGAGCGACGGCGTGAGCAGGCGCGGTGACGCCGGCCCCGGTGGCGGCGGCGGCGTCACGGGCGGCGCTTCGGGGATCAGCGGCGCGGTCGCTCGATGGTGCGCGACCGGCGAGACGGTGCCCGGGAGGTTCGGGTAGTCGGGCAGCGGGACGTCGCTCTGGTGACGAATCGGCGGCGCGACCATGCGCCCCGTCGCCTTCGGCAGGGCGGGCGGGGCCTCCTCGCCCTTGGCGCCCTCGGGCTTCTTGCCCGTGCCGCCGAGCGTCTGGATGCGCGTCTGCGCGACCCCGTCGGTCGGGCCGATCGGCGCGGGCGTCGCTTGCCGACGGCGCTCGGCGCCCGTGAGCGCCGCGGCCTGGATCGCGGCGCCGATGGCGACCACCTCGTCGGGGTTGACCCGATCGAGCGGGCGCTTGCCGAAGAACTGCTCGACGCGCTTGCGCACCAGCGGGATGCGCGTCGAGCCGCCGACGAGCAGCGCGTTGTCGAAGGCGTCGACCTGGAGCCGCGCGAGCTCGAGCGCGTCGCGACAGACGGTGAAGGTCTTCTCGACCAGCGGGCTCGCGAGCTGCTCGAGCTCGCCGCGGCTGAGCTTGAATTCCAGGTGGATCGGCGCACCTCCGGGGCCGTAGCCGAGCTCCTCGAGCTCGATCGACACCTGCTGCTGGGTGGAGAGCGCGATCTTCACCTGCTCGGCCGCGGCGCGCAGCCGCTCCATGACCTGCGCGTCGACGCGTGGATCGAACCGCGTGCGCTGGATGACCTCCTGCGCCATGCGGTCGGCGACGAGCGTGTCGACGTCGTCGCCGCCGAGGAAGCTGTCGCCGGCGGTCGCGACGACCTCGAAGACGTTCCCCGACAGATCGAGCAGCGTCAGATCGAACGTGCCGCCGCCGAAGTCGTAGACGGCGATGCGCTCGTTCCCCTGCTTGCCGAAGCCGTAGGCCAGCGCCGCCGCCGTCGGCTCGTTGAGGATGCGCAGCACCTCGAGGCCCGCCTCGCGGGCGGCGACCTTGGTGCTCGCGCGCTGAAGGTCGTTGAACGACGCCGGCACCGTGATGACGGCGCGCTCGACCGGCTCGTCGAGGGCCGTCTCCGCGATCTTCTTGGCCCGCCCGAGCACGAACGCGCTGATCTCGGGGAGCGTGTACGTCTCGCCGCGGGCGACCACCAGCGGGCCGTGCGTCGGCCCCTCGCGCAGCTCGAAGGGGAAGCGCTTGCGCGCGCGATCGACCTCGTCGCTGCCCCAGGAGCGGCCGATGAGGCGCTTGATGGAAGAGACGGTGTTGCGCGCATCGACGAGCCGGCGCGCGCGCGCCTCGTGGCCGACGAGCACCTGCCCGTTCGGGTGGAACGACACGACGCTCGGCAGCAGGCGGTGCCCTTGCTCGTCCGCGAGCACCGTGGCCTTTCCACCGCGCACCACGGCGACGACCGTGTTCGTCGTGCCGAGGTCGATCCCTACGACCGCGCCCGCCATCGCCGCACTGCTACCAGGGACGGCGCCGCGGCCATAGCCGCCGCGGGGCCCCGCCGACGTCGCTAGCAGGCCGTTGAGAAACGGCCTGCGGAAACCGTGACCGTCAGCAGGCCGTGGTCGATCGCGCGGGAGATCGCGGCATGACCCGGGAGAGGATCGGCCGGTCTCTGAGAAACTCCACAGCCTGCGAGGGCGCGACGGACGAGCCCTCGCCGCGTCCACGCGTGAATTCCGGGCGGCAGAGGCCTCGCAGCCTGCTACGCCTTGGGTGCCAGTCGATGCTGCGCCGCCGTCGCCCCCCCTCGATCGCCGCCTTCGTGCGCGCCGCCCGCGCGCTCACCGCGCTCTTCGCGGCGCCGATCGTGGGGGCCGTCGCGCTCGCCGCCGCCCCGCTCGGGCGGTGGGCCGCCGTCGCGCTCGCGGCGCTGCCGCTCGCGGTCGTCCTCGTCGGCGTCGGGCCGCGCGTGCGCCTCGGGCTGCTCGACTCGCCCCGCCCGCGATGGGTGGGCCGCCTCGCGGCGCCGCTGTTCGACGTGCTCTGGACGACGGCGTTGCTGTCGCCTGCGACCCTGGTGATCAGCGCGATCGCGGCGACGATCACGGCCGCCGTCGGGGGGGCCGCGCTGAGCGCCGCGCACGTCTTCGAAGGCGGCGCGCTCCTGTCGGCGACGCTCGCGGCGTACGGCGTGCTCGTGCGTCGACGCTGGGTGCGCGTGCGGCGCCTCGAGGTGCCGCTGTCGGACCTGCCGCAGTCGCTCGATGGCTATCGCATCGCGCACCTGTCCGACCTGCACATCGGCTCGCTCGCCCGCGCCGAAGAGGCCCGCGCGTGGGTGCTGGCGACCAACCGGCTCGGCGCCGACCTGGTCGCCGTCACCGGAGACATGGTCTCGACCGGCTCGGCGTTCCACGGCGAGGTCGTGGAGGTGCTCGCCGAGCTGCGCGCGCGCGACGGCGTCGTCGCCTGCCTCGGCAACCACGACTACTACGACGAGGACGCGCTCTGCCGGGCGCTCGCCGAGGTCGGCGTGCGCGTGCTGCGCAACGAGGGGATCGTCGTCGGCGCCGAGGCCGCGGCGCTCTTCGTCGCCGGCGTGGAGGACCTGTGGCGCGGCAAGGTCGATCTCGTCGCCGCCCTCGCCGATCGCGGCGACGAGCCGGCGCTGCTGCTCGCCCACAACCCGGAGCTCTTCCCCGCGGCGGCCGCCGCCGGCGCCGACCTCATCCTCGCCGGTCACACTCACGCCGGGCAGATCGCCGTGCCCTTCTTCGCCGAGCGGCTCGGGCTCGCGCGCCTTTCGACGCGCTTCCAAGCCGGGCTGTTCGCGCGCGGCGACGCCAAGCTCTTCGTGCACGCGGGGCTCGGGACCACGGGCCCGGCCATTCGGCTCGGCGCGGCGCCGGAAATCGTCGAGCTGGTCCTTCGCCGAGCCTAGCAGGCCGTCGAGAAACGGCCTGCGGAAACCGTGACCGTCAGCAGGCTGTGGTCGATCGCGCGGGAGATCGCGGCATGACCCGGGAGAGGATCGGCCGGTCTCGGAGAAACTCCACAGCCTGCTAGCAGG
>JAJXTK010000080.1 GCA_021783935.1 Myxococcales bacterium
GAATCGGTCGCGAGCACCTGCGCCTCGATGTTCGCGTTGGCGTCGGAGACGATCTTGTTGATGTCGCGCAGAACGCCCGGCTGATTGCGGTGCACGTTGACGATGCGGTGCGCCTCGCGCAGCGGCGGCAGCTCTATCTGCGGGAAGTTCACCGCGCCGGTGGTGGCGCCGGCGTTGACGAACTTGATGAGCGAGGTCGCGACCTCGCGGCCGATGGCCTCCTGCGCCTCCTCGGTCGAGCCGCCGATGTGCGGCGTGAGGATCACGTTCGGCAGCCCCTGCAACGCCGTCTTGAACCCCTCGCCGTTCGCCTCCGGCTCCTCGGGGTAGACGTCGATGGCGGCCCCCGCGAGGCGCCTCGACTTGAGCGCCTCGGCGAGCGGCCCGATCTGCACGACCGTGCCGCGGGAGGCGTTGAGCAGATACGCCCCTTGCTTCATGGCGGCGAGCTCGTCTTTGCCGATCATCTCGTGCGTCTGCGGCGTCGCCGGCACGTGGAGGCTCACGAAGTCGGCGACGGCGAGCAGCTCCTTCATCGAGGAGAGCGGGCGGTTGTTGCCCATCGGGAGGCGCGTCGCGATGTCGTAGAAGACCACGTGCAGCCCCATCGACTCGGCGAGCACGCCGAGCTGCCGGCCGATGTGGCCGTAGCCGATGATGCCGACCGTCTTGCCGCGGATCTCGTGGCACGCGCTGGAGACCTTGCGCCAGACGCCGCGGTGCATCTCGCTCGAGCGATCGCCGAGCTGGCGAGAGAGCGCGACGATCTCGGAGATCATCAGCTCGGCGACCGAGCGCGTGTTGCTGAAGGGGGCGTTGAACACCGGGAGGCCGCGCCCCTTCGCCCCCTCGAGATCGATCTGGTTGGTGCCGATGCAGAAGGCGCCGAGGGTGAGCAGGCGACGCCCCTCGGCGAGCACCGCGTCGGTCAGGTGGGTCTTGCTGCGAATGCCGAGCACGTGGACCGAGGCGATCTTCTTCTTGAGCTCCTCCTCCTTGAGCGCGCCCGAGACCACCTCGAGCTGGAAGCCCTCGGCGCGAAACAGCGCGTGCGCGCTCGGGTGGATGTTCTCGAGCAGCAGGACCTGGATCTGCTCCTTCGGGAACGACGTGCTCGGGCGGGGGGGGGTCGACATGATGCGACGCGTGATCTGCCACGCCGTCCGCTCCGCCGAAAGCGCCGAAGCAGGCCATCGCCTGCGCGAGCGGCCCGCGCGGCGGCGCTGCCGGCCCCTTCGGCGTTCGCAGCCCTGTCGCGGCCCGCCAGTCCGGGGCGTGCTATGAGGTGAGGCGTGAATCGCGCGCTCACGCCCGAGGTCCGGAAGCTCGCAGGTCTTCCGCGCGTCTCCTACAAGCCCTACCCGTGGCGCATCGCCGTCCTCATGGTCGTGCTCGGCGTCATCCCGCTGATCGTGTTGGGCAAGTGGATGTTCGTCGCGCTGTTCCTGACGGTCGTCCTCGGCGTGATCCCGAGCGTGCGTTGGCTCGAGCACCGCGAGGCGATCGCGCGCGAACGCCTCTACGTCGAAGGGCGCGAGGTCATCGCGCGCGTCATCGACGTCGAGCCGGCCGGCGCGGGCCGCCGCGACCACGTCGTGCGCGTCGAGTACCTGGTGAACGACGCGCGCGTGCGGGGGGTCGTCTTCGGCGCTCCGCTGGCCCGGCGCGGGCTGCGGCCCGGCGAGCACGTGCTCGTCGTCTACGATCCGGCGGCGCCGAAGCGCTGCATCGTCGTCGAGCGCGTCAAGGCGGACGCGATCGCCGAGGCGGTCGCCAACGATGGAGCGAGCTATCGCGGCATGGCGCTCCCTCCGCCCGAAGATGCGGAGGAAGAGGATCACGACCACGCGCACGGCGGCGGTGGCTGCGGCGGTGGCGGCTGCGGTGGTGGTGGCTGCGGTGGCGGCGGCTGCGGCGGTGGTGGCGGCTGCGGCCATTGCGGCTGACTGCCAGATACCTCCGCAACGCATCGCGGAATGGGGATTCACTCCCCCCCAATCCCGATTGACGCACGTGCTTCGGCGCCGACGCAGAAGTCGCGTGACGGTCGACTACTTGCACCTCCGGCGTGTTGAGAGATTCGCCACCACGAGCGCGGAAAGGATCCATCAAGGGTCGGCCCGCTCCATGCACCGCTGCACGCGTCGAACGCGCGTCCGCGCTCCGGCGGGGCTCGCGGGCGATCCTCGTGTCCCGATCGCTCGCCCTCTCTGTCGCCGTCTGCCGAGCCGCCCAGTCCTGCCCCGCGTGTCGTGAAGTTGCGCACACCGAATCGTCATGAAGCTCTCATCGAAGCCCGAAGTGCGGGCTCCTCGCCGGCGTCGATCCGCGCGCGCAGTCCTCGGGGGGTGAACGAATCCGTGTGAAGTCGGTCCAGTCCGCGCGCCGATTCGGCGTGCGGGGAGCTTCGTCATTTCGGTCTCGCACATGATCACGTCTCGAACCCACGCGCCGTTGCATCGGGCTCCGCGGTCCCTCTCGCGGCGCCATTGCCCGAGCGGGGCCCATGCGAGTCGCCGCCGCGACGACGCACGAGGAGGCGAGCGGTCGTGAAGACGCCCGAAGACAGCGCCGTCTCGGAGCCCCCGCAGCGCGCCCCGCGAAGGCTCGGTCTGTGGCTCGTCGCGCTCGTCGTCGTCGCCTTGCTGACGTGGGGGCTCTCTCGCGCGCGCGCCTACGTCACGCACGACGACCGCTTCTGCACCGGTTCCTGCCACGCGCCCAAGGACCCGCTGATGGGTTGGCACGTCAAAGGGCACAGGGAGCTCGCGTGCGAAGCATGCCATTCGGTCGACTCGTCTACCGGGTATCGGTTGTTGTGGGCGAAGCTCGCGGGGCACAAGGCCACCCAGAAGCACGGCAAGGTCGACGCCGCGCGCTGCAAGTGGTGCCACCAGACGCGCGCGAGCTGGGCCGAGATCTCGGCGGCCGAGGGGCACAAGGGGCACCGCTCCGCGAAGGACACCGACTGCCTGTCCTGCCACGCGAAGTTCGCGCACGAGCTCGATCGCCCCAGCGATCGCACTTGCCTCCAGTGCCACGAGTCGCTGCGCCTGCACGGCAAGGACACGACGCCGACGGCCGAGACGTGCCTGTCGTGCCACCCGTTCGCCTTCACGCCACGCGAGGCTCGCAAGTCGATCGCGACGGTCTGCCGAACCTGCCACGCCGACGAGAAGGCGATGTCGGGCGCCAAGCTCGCCAACGCGCCCGAGTCGATGCCGGTCTTCGACGACCGGACCGTCCACGGCGGGCTCAACTGCAAGCTCTGCCACGATCCTCACGACGACAAGTCGCCACCGGCGAACCCGGGGCGCGAGTTCTGCCAGCGCTGCCACCAGCTCGATCTGCTGTCTTTTCCCGCAGACGGCCCAGGGGCGGGCACGGCCGTCGAGGCGCACCGCAAGTGCGACTCCTGCCACGTTCCGCACGCGGCGCGCGATCAGGTCTTCGCGCTCTGCACCAAGTGCCACGAGAAGATCGCCAAGCCCGCGGGTGCCGAGCGCCCCACTGCGCTCGCGCACAAGAGCTGCGCGAGCTGCCACCGTCCCCACCTCTGGAAGCCGCCGCTCAACGGCTGCGTCCCCTGCCATTCGCAACAGGCCAACCTCGTCGAGCTGCGCAGCCCGCCCCAGCACGGCGACTGCAACAGCTGCCACCAGGTGCACGGGCCGAAGCCCACGGGCGCCGTCTGCGTCGACTGCCACGCGAAGACCAAGAAGAACCACGTCGCGCTCGCGCCGCCCAAACACAAGGACTGCACGAGCTGCCACGCGCCACACACACCCGCGCCGTCGGAGGCCAAGACGGCGTGCGCCGATTGCCACAAGACCGAGCTCGCCGACGTCGCGCACGGTCCGCAGGGGCACCGCAAGCAGAGCTGCTTTGGCTGCCACTCGTCGCACGACGATCCCAAGGCCAAGCCCGACGTCTGCGGGAAGTGTCACACCCCGGAGGCGAGGCTCGCCGCCGGCGCGCCGAACGCGGAGCACCGCGCCTGCGCGTCCTGCCACCAGCCGCACGCGTTCGCGATCGAGCAGCCCAAGCAGGCGTGCCTCGCGTGCCACGGACCCACGCTCGCCGGCGTGGCCCCGAAGGCCGCGAGCGCCGCGGTGATCGACGCGACCGGCACGCACCGGGGGGACTGCAAGGGGTGCCACGCGCAGCACGGCTCGCCCACGGTGCAGCAGGCGGCGTGCTCCAGCTGCCACCCGACCGTGCAGGCGGAGTTCAAGGCGTCGAACCCGACCCACGCCGCGTGCGCCTCCTGTCACGCGCCGCACAAGCCCGCCGGCGGCGCGAAGGCGCGGTGCGCGAGCTGCCACGAGCCCGAGGCGACGGCCGCCGCGAAGTGGCCCGAGAAGAGCGCGCACGCCGGCGCGTGCAACCGCTGCCACGCCCAGCACGACACCAAGACCGTCAAGTCGTGCGGGCAGTGCCACGACAAGGAGTCGAAGAGCGCGGCCGGCGGCAAGCATGCGTGCGCGCAGTGCCACGCGCCGCACAAGGCCCCGTCGGGGGTGGGCGCCGCGTGGTGGGGCGGCTGCGAGTCGTGTCACTCGGGCGAGACGGCCGCCGTCAAGGGGCGCGGCCCCAAGCACTCGAGCTGCAAGAGCTGTCACGAGCCGCACAAGTTCGCGGCGCCGACGTGCCGGAGCTGCCACGACATGAGCAAGCGCGGGCTGCACGCCGGCAACAAGCACTCGAACTGCAGCGACTGCCACGAGACGCACGCCGCCTCGACCTTCACCCGCGATCAGTGCGTGCGCTGCCACGCCGCCAAGCGCGATCACCAGCCCGCGGCCAAGAGCTGCCAGGGCTGCCACGTCTTCAAGTGAGCGACAGCCCGCGACGCGGGGCGGCGAGCCGCCCCCGCCGACGGCGACGGTGACCGATGACCTCCATGCGCCTGTTCCGAGCGATTCTGCGTACGAGCGTGGTGATCTTCGCGATCGCCCTGTCGGGCTGTTGGCGCCGCCGCGCGGCGCCGCCGCAGCCGAGCCCGCAGTCGATCATGCCGCCGCGGATCGTCGAGCGGGTCGAGGCGGACCCCGAGAAGATCCGCAAGGCCCTCGAGACCTCGGTCCACGCCAGGGTCGACTGCACCGGCTGCCACGGCGCCGCGGCGAGCCGCGACAAGCCGGGCGAGATCGGCAAGGGGCAGTGCAACTCGTGCCACGAGAAGGAGGCGAAGGCGTTCGCCGAGACGGTCCACGCCAAGGCGATCGGCCACGGCAAGGACGCGGCGCGCTGCGAGGACTGCCACGGCATCCACGAGGTCAAGCGCGTGAGCGACCCCGAGTCGCTCGTCTCGCCGCGCAACACGGCCGCGACGTGCGGCAAGTGCCACGAGAACCCGCAGGTCGCCGAGAAGCTCGGCATCAAGCGCCCGCTCGCCGTCCGCCAGTACGTCGAGAGCATCCACGGCAAGGCGATGCTCGTGCAAGGGCTGACCGTCGCGCCGTCGTGCGCCGACTGCCACGGCAAGGCGCACAACCTCTTCGAGGCGTCCGATCCGCGCTCGACGGTCAACCGCCTCAACGTCACCGCCACCTGCGGCAAGTGCCACGCGGGGGAGCGTGACAAGTACCGCGACAGTATCCACGCCAAGGCGCTCGGCGACGAGCTCCTCAACGGCGGCCAGCCCGGCCACGAGCGCCCGAACGTCGCCGACGGCAAGAGCGCCCCGGTCTGCCCGACGTGCCACACCGCGCACGAGATCAGCGCGCGGGGGCCCGCCCTGCGCCTCGCAAGCGACCGCATCTGCGGCGACTGCCACCGCGACCGCCTCGAGCGCTACCTCGACACCTACCACGGCCGCGCACAAGACCTCGGCGACGTCGAGGTCGCGACCTGCTTCAACTGCCACGGCGCGCACGACATCTGGCCGTCCTCGAACCCGGCCTCGAAGGTCTCCGAGCAGAAGCGCCTGACCACTTGCCAGACTTGCCACCCCGGCGTCTCCAAGAACTTCGCCGGCTACCTCCCCCACGCCGACCACTCCGACAAGAAGCACTACCCGACGCTCTACTGGGCCTACGTCGCGATGACGGCGCTCTTGCTCGGCACCTTCGGCTTCTTCGGCATTCACAGCCTGCTCTGGCTCACCCGCGTGCTCATCGTGCGCTTCGGCGATCCGAAGGGCTTCAAGCAGGCCAAGGCCGCCGCGCGCAAGGAGGAAGGGGCGCGCCTCTACCCGCGCTTCCGCCCGATCGATCGCTTCGTGCACTTCCTCGTCATCGTGAGCTTCCTCTTGCTCGTCACCACGGGCATGCCGCTGAAGTTCCACACCACGCGCTGGGCGCACGCCTTCTTCGACGCGATCGGCGGCGCCGAGATCGCCCGCAGCACGCACCGCTTCGCGGCGATCGTCACGCTCTTCTACTTCGCGCTCCACATCGCGAGCCTCGCGACGATCCTCCGCCAGCGGCGCGACGAGTACACGAGCGCGAGCGGTCGCTTCGAGGTGCGCAAGTTCCTCGGCCTCGCCTTCGGCCCCGACTCGCCGTTCCCGCGCCCGCAAGACGTCCGCGACGTCATCGCGCACGTGAAGTGGTTCGTCGGGCGCGGGCCGCGGCCGAAGTTCGACCGGTTCACCTACTGGGAGAAGTTCGACTACATGGCGGTGTTCTGGGGCGTCGCCGTGATCGGCCTCTCGGGGCTCATCATGTGGATGCCGGGCACGTTCACGCGCGTATTGCCAGGCTGGTCCATCAACATCGCGCACATCGTCCACAGCGACGAGGCGCTCTTGGCGGCGGGCTTCATCTTCACGTTCCACTTCTTCAACAGCCACTTCCGGCCCGAGAAGTTCCCGTTCGACGCCGTCATGTTCTCGGGGCACGTCACCGAGGAGGAGCTCAAGCACGAGCGCCCCGCGCTCTACGCGCGCATGAAGGCGACCGGCGAGCTCGAGCACTTCACGATGGACGGCGAGTGGCCCGAGTGGAAGCCGATCCTCACGGTCTTCGGGGCGCTCGCGATCGCCATCGGGCTCTGCCTCTCGGCGCTCATCTTCTGGACGCTGCTGCGCTAGCCGACGCGCCGGCGGGCCACAGGCTCGACGCCTCGGGGGACACGCTCGCTCCGTTGCGTGCCCCCCGGGGCGCTGAGGATTTCAGCACCCCGCGACGCCGGCGCTCGATTCTCCATGGAGCCGTCGCTGGCGCCCCATTCAAGGATTCAACACTCGACCGCTTGGAGCGTTGAAGATTTCGACGACCGAGGGCGCCGCGCGCAGCCCAGACGCGGCGCGCGCGACGCTGGGACGGCTCGATTTCAGGGACATTTGGCGGCCGCGCCGCCGACGTGCGCTCGGTACGGCGCCTGCAGAAGGGAGGACGAGCGCCGCGAGGGTGCGACGCAGGGGCAAGGAGCGACGCCATGTCCAAGTCCAAGCCACTCACCTTCAAGGACTACCTTTGGATCGTCGGCGTCACGCTCGGCGCGCTGGCGCTGGTCCCGCTCATCGCGAGCTTCGGCGCCGTCATGCAGATCGGGCTCGTGCTCGTCATGCCGGCGATCCTGATCGGCAGCACGGTGCACGCCTTCGTGACCAAGTCGGAGCTCGCGATGACGCAGGTCCAGGGCGTCGAGGTGCCCGAGCGGCTGCGGATGCACCCGCGCCACACCTGGGCGCGGCGCGCGTCGTCGAAGTGCGTGGTCGCAGGCGTCGACGATTTCGCGCTGGGGCTCATCGGGCCGATCGAGTCGATCGACATTCGCCCGGTCGGCACGCGGGTGAGGGCCGGCGAGGAGCTCGGCCTGCTTCGGCGCGGCGAGCGCGACATCCCGGTGCACGCGCCGATCGACGGCACGCTCGCGGCGGTGAACCCCGCGCTGACCGGTGATCCGGGCGTGGTGAACCGCTCGCCGTACGGGCGCGGCTGGCTCGTGGAGCTGACGCCCGTCGCAATGAGCGCGAAGGGCTCGCTGCGGCCGCTGCTCGGCGGTCGCGAGGCGAGGGAGTGGATGCGCAAGGAGGTCGACGGGCTGGTCTCGATGACCGCGCCTCTGGAGCTCGGCCACACGCTCGCCGACGGCGGCGAGCTCGGGCGCGACGTCTCGGAGCACCTCGACGAGCGCGCGTGGCGCGAGGTCCGCACGCGCTCTTCGCCTGAGCGACGGTCGGCTCCCGCGTCCACCCACGTCGGCCGTGGCTCAGGTGGCCGGGCGCTTCTTCATCGAGGCGCTCGGCGCCTGCCTCTTGGCGAGCGCGCGCTCGCACGCGACGCACGGCTCGCTCCCCTTCGAGTCCACCTCCTCGGCCGTCGACGAGGCGTGCATCACGCAGAGGGTCGAGCTGCAGTGCACGAGGCCATGGCAGTGCCCGAGCTCGTGCACGGCCTCCTTGAGCAGCCGGGCGCGCAGACGCTCAGGGTTCGGCGGCAGGCCGTAGCGCTCGTCGTGCAGGCGATGGGTCGAGACCACGGCCGCCCGCCCGCCGAGGCACGCCTCGCCGATCACGGACGTGAAGATCGAGAAATAGAGGTCCTCGCTGGTGACGCCGAGCACGACCCCCTTCTCGTCCCCCTTGGTCGAGAAGAACGGCTCGAAGATCTCTGGCAGCACGTCAGGCGGGATCCCGACGCCGGTGTCGGCGATCGAGAGCTCGACCTGGTCGTCCCCCTTGGCGATCGACGTCACGCGGAGCTGGCCCCCCTTGGGCATCGCCTCCGCGGCGTTGACCAAGAGCGCGACGAGCGCCTGCTGAATCTCGTTGCCGTCGCAGACGACTCGGTCGTCGGGCGCGAGCGGCTCGACCGTGCACTCGACCCCGTTCGTCTTGAACAGGTGCTGCACGGTCATGGTGCTGCGATCGACGATCGCGTTGAGCGACTGCTCGCTGAAGACGTTGCGCGACTGCCGCGCGAACGACAGGAGGTTCTTGACGATGTCGCCGCAGCGCGACGACTCCTGACGCACGACCTCGACGTAGCGCAGCGCCTCCTTGCGGTCCTCGTCGCGGAGTGCACCTCTACCTCGCGCTCACGGTGGGCGAAGTGAACACCGGCATCCGCGCGATGATGCTCGGCGACGGCGGGCCCAGACCCGCGCGCGACGAGCGCGACGCGGCGCCCCCCTCGCTGCACCCGGCGCACCCCTTGTAAGACGTCAGGCCTCCTCGAACCAAGGCGGCGAGCGATCGCCGAAGCCGCCGTGGTAGTTCACGGTGATCTCCTCGCCCGCGGCGATGGGCCGAATCGACACGAACGAGAGCAGGCGCGCCTCGTACTTGCGGACGTAGATCGCGTTCGGCTCGCGCGCGTGGTTGTAGAGCGAGCCGTAGCCGAGGGCGACGGCCGCCTCGTCCTCGCACGGTCCCCAGCGGAAGAAGTAGTTCGAGAGGATGGTGCTCCCGAGAAGCTGCAGCTCGTCCTCCGGGACGACGATCACCGGGCAGTCCTCGATGACCGTGCCTTCGAGGATCGGGTCGAGCGCGAACACGCCGCGCCCCTTGCCGGGGACTTCGCGGATCTCGAGGCGCGCCACGCCCGTCAGTTTACAGCGACAAGTAGGTCTGGTCCTTGAGGCCGCGCTCGTACTCGGCGAGCAGGCGCATCCCCTCGGTCGGCTTGAGGCGGTCCTGCTTGATGGCGGCGTCGACCTGCGCCTTGAGCTTGGCGACGAGCTCGCGCGAGTCGTACTGGGTGAGCGAGAGCACCTCGCCGATGGTGTTGCCGGCGATCGTCTCCTCGAGGTAGTAGCCGCAGTCCTCGTCGTCATCGAGGAAGACGTGCACCTCGTTGACCCGGCCGAAGAGGTTGTGGATGTCGCCCATGATGTCCTGGTAGGCGCCGGTCAGGAACATCCCGAGGTAGTAGGGGGTGTGCGGGCCGCCGTTCATGGGCGCGAGCGCGTGCAGGCGCAGCCGATCGGTCTCGTGCTTGCGGTCGATGAACTTCGAGACCTTGCCGTCGGAGTCGCACGTGATGTCGACGAGCATCGACGACATCGTCGGCCGCTCGTTCAGGCGCTGCAGCGGCACGATCGGGAAGACCGCGCCGAGCGCCCAGTGATCGAGCAGCGACTGGAAGACCGAGAAGTTGCAGATGTGCTGCGAGGAGAAGTGCCGGTCGATGCCGCGCAGCTCCTCGGGCACCTCCTCGGGCTCCATGCTCATCACCCGCGCGCGGATCTTCTCGGCGGTCTGCCAGAAGATGCTCTCGACCGCGGCCTTCACGTCGAGCTCCACCAGGCCGAGCTCGAACATCTTCTGCGACTCCTCCTTCACCTGGAGGATGTCGTGCCACGACTCGAGGACGCGATCCTCGATGTGCTCGCCCGCCTCGCGCATCGAGGTGACCAGCTTGTGGTGCACCGAGTCGAGATCGACGCCGGCGGTCTTCTCCTTCGCGATCGCGCCGAACGCCTCGACGACGAGCACCGTGTGGTGCGCCACGATGGCGCGCCCCGACTCGGAGATGACGTTCGGGTGCGGCACCCGCTCCTCGTCGCAGACGTCGGCGATGTTCCAGACGATGTCGCGCGCGTACTCCTCGACGGTGTAGTTCATCGACCCGTGGAAGGTCGAGCGCGAGCCGTCGTAGTCGATGGCCAGCCCGCCGCCGACGTCGAGGAACTCGATGGGGTGGCCGCGCCGGCGCAGCTTCGCGTAGTAGCGGGCCGCCTCGCGCACCGCGCGCTTGATGACGAGGATGTCGGGCAGCTGCGAGCCGATGTGGAAGTGCACCAGCTTGAAGGCGTTGGGCATCCCCGCTTCCTTGAGGATGTTGCCCGCCTCGAGGATCTCGCCGGTGGTGAGGCCGAACTTCGCGTTCTCGCCGCCCGACTCGGCCCAGCGGCCGACGCCGCGGGTGACGAGGCGCACGCGCACGCCGAGCTCGGGCTCGACGCCGACCTCCTTGGCGATGCGCACGATCGCGCGCACCTCGGAGAGCTTCTCGGCGATCAGGATCACGCGCTTGCCGAGCTTGCGGCCGAGCAGCGCGGTGCGGATGAACGCGTCGTCCTTGTAGCCGTTGCAGACGATGAGCGACTCGTTGTCGGTGTGCACCGAGAGCCCCGCGTAGATCTCGGGCTTGCTGCCGACCTCGATGCCGTAGTGGAACGGCCGGCCCGCCTCGAGGATCTCCTCGACGACCTCGCGCAGCTGGTTGACCTTGATCGGGAAGACCCCGCGGTACTGGCCGCGGTACTTGCTCTCCTGGATCGCGCGGTTGAACGCCTCGTTCAGGACGCGCACGCGGTGGTGCAGTATGTCCTGGAAGCGGATGATGAGCGGCGCCTTGAGCCCCTCGTCCTTGATGGCCGCCTCCACCACGTCGAGCAGCGGCACGGCCTTGCCGCGCTGCTGCAGGGGCGCGACCGTGATGCGTCCGTCGGCGTCGACGTCGAAGTAGCCGGCGCCCCACCGATCGATCAGGTAGAGCTCCTTGGCGTCCTCGACGGTCCACGGCTCGGTGGCCGGCGGCGGCAGCGACGCCACCGGGTACTCGCCCGTCCCCTGGGCCGCGGCTTCGGCGGCGACGTTCGGATGGTCCTCGTTCACGGGGTGCTCCTTCGCACGGACAGAGGGGGCGAGCGCCGAGAGGTCGCTCGTGAGAGGAACGCGCTGCGCCGACGGGCGCCTCGTCGCGAACGTACGTATGCCAAAGCGGCGACGCGTCAAGGGCTGCGGCGCGCTCGGCAGCATCGGCACCAGGCGGCGCGGCCGCGCCCGCTTGGCGTGGTCGAGGCCGAGCGGCAGGTCGCCCTCGTCGCGAGCACGCGCTCTTCGCGGCTCACCCGTCGAGCTTCATCCACATCGCGCTCTGCTGGCTCTCGTACGCGACCTCCCCCTGGTGCCGGAACTCGAAGAGATACACGGAGAAGAGCTTCCCTTTCGATCGCATCGCGCGCCTCTGCGTGATGGAGCAGAACATCGGCTCGCCCGGCTGCACCAGCTTGCGGAAGCGCGCCTTGTCGATCATCGCGCCGTAGCCGATCCAGCCGTCGGCGTGCCGCAGCCCCTCGAGGTGGTAGGCGTGCACGAAGCCGAGGTTCGCCGTCAGCTGGATCATCACGGCGCCGCCGACGTGACGCGGGTGACGCACCGGGTGCGTTCGCTGGTGGTCGGTGAACGGCATCGGCTGCAGCGTGGGCATCCGGCAGACGATGCGGCTCGCCTCGCGATCGATCGACTCGATGCGATCGAGGAACAACACGCTCGGGTCGTACGGGAGGTCCGCGAGGAAGGCCGGGTCGAAGGGGGCCGGGATCTGCATGGGCGCGCTTCCTATGCCGGGGCGGCCCCCGCGCCGATACCCCCCCTGGCCTCGTCGCGACCTCGGTGCTAGACGCCCAGCCATGGCGAAGACCGCGACCCCCCACGAGCACAACACTGGAATTCACGAATTCAAGAGCGAGCCGTCGGTCCTGCAGCTGATCCTCATCGTGCTCGGGACCCTCACGGCGTTCTTCGTGTTCATCTACAACGTCTCGCCGTAGCGACCCCCTCGTCCGCGCGGCCCCGCCCGGACCGCGACGCGGCGGGCGCGCGGAGCCCGGGCGCAGCAGGCCGGTCCGAGGTCACTTCTGCTTCGCCGCGCTCGCCGAGCCCTTCGGCGCGGCCGATGCGCTCACCGACGCGCTGGGCGCCGCGCTCGCGCTCGCCGACGCGCTCGGGGCAGCGCTCGCCTCGGGCGCGGGGCCAGGCTTGCCCGAGAAGCTGCGGACGATGCGCACCAGGCCGGCGACCACCTCCGGCTTGCTCTCGAGGTCCGGGTTCGGCGGCATGAGGGGGCTCTTGCCGACGGCGGCCCCCCCCTTGACGATGACCTTCTTGAGATCGTCGTCGGTCACGCTCTTCTGCCAGTTCACGTCGGTGTAGTTGCGCGGCTTCGGGTTCAGCTGCGCGGCCGCGACGCCGTTGCCCCACCCTTGCGCGCCGTGGCAGGCCACGCAGCGCTGCTCGAAGATGGTCTTGGCCTCGGCGTCGGCGGCGGCCGTGTTCGCGCTCGCGGCCGCACCAGCGCCCCCTTCGCCGCTCCCCTTGTTGCAGCCATAGGAAGCGAGCGGCGCGGCGACGACCAGCAGCACGGGGACGATACGCGAACGGATCATGTTGGACCTCCTTGGCGGGCCGTCGAGGAACGGCCTGCGGAAACCGTGACCGTCAGCAGGCTGTGGTCGATCGCGCGGAAGATCGCGGCCTGACCCGGGAGAGGATCGGCCGGTCTCGGAGAAACTCCACAGCCTGTCGGGCGCGCGCGGGCTCGCGCGCGGTGGTCCCTTATCGCCGAATTCGAGCGGCCGCGAGCCTCGCCCCGGGGCTGGTACCCCGCGTTTACGGGTTCCGCACGGCACGAGCGTCGGCTCCCACGAGCCCGCGCCGCTCCGCTATCGTGGCGCGCATGGCCGACACGATCTTCAGCAAGATCCTTCGGGGCGAGATCCCCTGCCACAAGGTCTACGAGGATGAGCACGTCCTCGCCTTCCTCGACGTCGGCCCCCTCTCCGAGGGGCACACCCTGGTCATCCCGAAGGAGCCCGCGGCGACGCTCGACGCGCTCTCGGACGAGTCGGCGTCGGCGATCGGGCGCGTGCTACCGCGCATCTGCCGCGCCGTGAAGAAGGTCACCGGGTGCGAGGCCTACAACGTCCTGCAGAACAACGGCCCCCTCGCGCATCAGGCCGTCTTCCACGTGCACTTCCACGTCATCCCGAAGCCCGACGCGACGCACGGCCTCGGCGTCGGCTGGCCTGCGGGCAGGCTCGAGCCGGTGCGCGCCAAGGCGCTCGCGGAGATGCTGCGCGCGGCGCTGTGAGCCGCGGCGCCGATCAGCTCCCCTCGATCGCCTCGATGGCGGCGCGCAGCGCGGGCGGGATGGTGACCTTCGACCTCGCGGCGTAGTCGAAGAGCACGATGATCGACTCCCCTTCGGCGACGACGGCCCCCAGCGCGCGGCTCGTCACGCGATAGCGCAGTTCGAAGGACGTGTTGCCGATGCGCGCCGTGCGCACGTCGACGACGACGGTGTCGGGGAACTCGACGGGCCGTCGGTAGTCGATGACCTGCCGCGCGAGGATCGGGGCGGAGCGATCGTAGGCGAGCATGCCCGTGCGCTCGAAGTACGCGATGCGCGCCGACTCCATCCAGCGCGCGTAGACGGTGTTGTTGACGTGGCGGAAGGCGTCCATGTCCCCCCACGCCACCGCAATCTCGATCGTCACCGGCCAGCGAGGCTCGTCGTCGGCGCTCGAATCGGCGGGCGCGGTCACGGCGCGATCGG
>JAJXTK010000716.1 GCA_021783935.1 Myxococcales bacterium
GGCGCGGGCCTCCGCGCACGAGGCGCCCCGCCCGCGCCGGGGCGGCAAGGCGCCGCCGAAGCGCGCGCGCTGATGCCCGCCCGCGAAGCTCGCGTGCGCGCAGCCCGGTGAGCCCGATGCGCATTCCGAGAGCGCTGTTCGGCGTCGTGAAGGAGGCCGCCCGCCACCTGCTGCGGCGGCCGGTGGTCGGCGTCGCGGCGCTCGCGCGCACCGAGGACGGGCGCGTCGTGCTCATTCGTCGCGGGGACACGGGGGAGTGGGCCCTGCCCGGGGGCACCCTCGAGTGGGGCGAGCTGTTGCGCGCCTCGATCGAGCGCGAGCTGCTCGAAGAGGCCGGCGTGCGCGTGCTGGAGCTCGAGGACGGCCCGTCGGTCTACTCGCACCCCTCGCGCGATCTGCGCTTCCACGCCGTGACGATCGTCGTGCGCGCCACGGTCTCGGCGCCCGAGCGCCCGCCCGCCAACCCGCTCGAGATCCTCGAGGTCGGGCTCTTCGAGCGCGACGCGCTCCCCGCCCCGCTGGCCCACGCGATGAGCGACATGGTCGCGCACGCGCTCGAGGGGCGAGGCTACTGGGAGTGACGCGCCCGCCGGCGCACGACGCCGAGCGCGCAGAGGCCCAACGACAAGAGCGCGATCGCGCCCCCCGGCGCCTCGCCGCCGATCGCGCAGCCGCCCCCTTCGATCACGGTCGGCGGGTAGACGTTGCAGATGCCGCAGACGTCGTCGGCCGAGAGCGTGCGCATCGAGATCGAGCCGCGCTGGTAGTAGGCGTTCATGGTCGCCTCGGCGAGCGGCGAGTGCGCGAGCCCCAAGAAGTGCCCCGTCTCGTGCTGGAGGATCGAGGGGAGGTCGTAGACGCTCTTGGTCGGATCGCCCGCGGTGAGCAGCACGTGCGCCGGATCGCTGTTGATCTCGATGTCGGCGTCTACGATGCGGCCGCTGTCGGCGCCGAAGGTGACGGTCGTGAGCGCGAGCGTCGTGTCGACGTCGGAGTACGGCCAGCCCGCGTCCCAGTACAGGATCACGTTCTCGTCGGTGCCGTCTCCCTTGTACTGCGCGACGTGCACCGCGGTGTCGCCGGCGTCGCGCACGGTGATCGAGGGGACGCCGTCGCCGCTCCCGCCGCAGGTCGCGAGGTCGGTCGGGCAGCTCGCGTGGGTCCAGTGCTCCATCGCCGTGTCGGCGGCCGCGCGCGTGTCGGCGAGCGAGACCTGCGCGCTCGCCTCCTTGTTCAGGTAGAAATCGACCGACGCGAGCGGCCACCAGAGCGGCGCGCCGTCGGGGGCGCACGGCACGGCGACGGTGGGCTGGAAGGTCTCGTCGGTGGTCGTGCGGCAGTAGGCAGAGGCCGCAGAAGGCGCGAGCAACGCGGCGAGCGCGAGCGCCGAGGCGAAGAGGAGAGAGGTGCGGCGCACGAGAGGCCGCCCAGTCTAGCGCATCGTCGCGCTCGAGCGGCGAGGCCGCGAGCCCGATCGTGCGCAGCGTCACCGCGCACGGCGAGCCGTCGATTGAATCGGCGGTCTCGCGCCTCTGGAGCTCGAGCCCGTCCTGGGCCGAACGAGGGCGTGTACGCGCGGCGGAGGGGGCGGCGCCGCACGCCGTTGTCTCGCAGCGCGGCGGCGCCCATTCTTCGCGGCGATGCTCGATCGATCGACGCTCCCGCTGCTCGCAGAGGCGCTCGCCCGCCTCGACGCCGGCTTCTCGGACCTGCCCCCCTTCGCCCAGCAGCTCGACGCCGCCCGCGTGCGCGAGGCGCTCTTCGCGCTCGCCGATCGCTTGCGCGACAACTACCCATATCCACACCCGCTCTACGCGGGGCAGATGCTCAAGCCGCCGCACCCGGCGGCGCGCCTCGCGTACGCGCTCGCCATGTTCCTCAACCCGAACAACCACGCGCTCGACGGCGGCCGCGCGACCTCGCGCCTCGAGCGTGAAGCGGTCGCCGAGCTGGCGGCCATGGTCGGCTTCTCGACGCACCTCGGTCACCTCACGAGCGGCGGCACGATCGCGAACCTCGAGGCGCTGTGGGTCGCGGGGCGCCTCGCGCCCGGGCGGGTCGTGCTCGCCTCGCAGATGGCGCACTACACCCACGAGCGCATCTCGTCGGTGCTGGGGCTGCCCTTCGAGTCGATCGCGGTCGACGCCCTTGGTCGCATGGACGTGCGCGCCCTCGCGGCGCGCGTCGAGCGCGGCGACGTCGGCTGCGTGGTCGCGACGCTCGGCACCACCTCGCTCGGCGCGGTCGATCCGCTCCACGAGATGCTGCCGATCGCCCGCGCGCACGGCGTCCGAGTGCACGCCGACGCCGCCTATGGCGGCTACTTCACGCTCGTCGACGAGCTCGCGCCCGAGGCGCGCGCCGCCTTCGCGAAGACCCAGGAGGTCGACTCGTTCGTCGTCGATCCGCACAAACACGGGCTGCAGCCGTACGGCTGCGGGTGCGTCGTCTTCCGCGACCCCTCGGTCGGTCGCCTCTACCGGCACGAGTCGCCGTACACCTACTTCACCTCCGACGAGCTGCACCTCGGCGAGATCAGTCTCGAGTGCTCGCGGCCCGGCGCGGCGGCCGCGGCGCTTTGGGCCACGCACCGCGTGCTGCCGCCGGTGCGCGGCGGGGAGTTCGCGGGCTCGCTCGCCTCGTCGCGCCGGGCGGCCCTCGCGCTGGTCGAGCGCCTCCGACGCTCGGGCGACTTCTTGGTGCCGATCGAGCCGGAGCTCGACATCGTGGTCTACGCGCCGCGCGCTTCGAGCGCGCGCGCGATCTCGGCCCTGAGCCGCCGCGTGTTCGACGAGGCGGCGCGGCGCGATCTGCACCTCGCGCTCGTCACGCTGCCGACGGCGATGCTCGGCGCAGGGGTCGAGGCCGACGCCGAGACGACGACCTGCCTGCGCTCGTGCCTGATGAAGCCCGAGCACGAGGCGTACCTCGACGAGATCACCGCGCGGCTCGTCGCCGCGATCGCCGCCACGCGAGGCTGATCGCCGCGAGCGCCGCGGCCGCCGCGCCGCCGCGTTCGCGAGCGCCGCCTCCGACGCCGCACTCGCAGCCTGCGAACGGCTCCCGGCTCGGCGATGCGCGTGGGCTCGCGTCTGCCGCGTCCGCGCCGGCGTCGAGCCCGCCGTCGGGGCCTGCGTCGGGCGCGAGCGGCGCGGCGCCGATCGGCAGGCACTCGGAGTCGCCCGC
>JAJXTK010000717.1:0-2861 GCA_021783935.1 Myxococcales bacterium
GGTCGTGTCGCCGTCCGGGATGCGGAGCGTGGTCTGGTAGTACGGCGGCAGCGTCGCGAGGTTGAAGCTCGAGAACTTCTGGAAGCTGTTCACCTCCATGTCGCTCGAGATGGTCGCGTAGAACCACGGCGTCGGCTCCCAGAGGAACGACAGCACGTACGGGTTCTTCTTGTTGAGCAGGAAGTCGCGCTGGAGATCGAGGACGTCGTCGGCCTCGAGCGTCGTGCGCACCGTGGCGCCGAGCAGGGGGTTGTGCGGCAGGTTGATGATCGCCGAGAGGCGGTGCACGATGCGATCCGAGAAGTTCAGGCCGGTGCAGTTCTGCCCCTTCGCGTCGCAGGTGCGCGGCCCCCAGTTCTGCATGATCTGCGGGTCGTAGAGGGTGCTGCCGAACAGGAACGGCTGATAGGACCCCTGGGCGTGCAGCGTGAGCCCCATCGCGTAGCCGAAGAGGTTGTTGTACGTGTACTCGGCCTTCGCGCGGACGCCCTCGCTGAGCGAGTAGCCGACGCTGAGATCGGCGACGTTCTGCTGGCGCTCGACGATCGACACGACGACGGTCTTGCGCTTGGCCGGGATCGTGGGGTTCGCGAGGCCGACCGACACGCTCGTGAAGACGCCGAGCTTGTTGAGGCGATCGATCGAGTCGCGCACCCAGCGGGCACGGTAGACGCCGCCGGGGGCGAGCAGCAGGCGCGCCCGCACGAGCGACTCGCTGGTGATCTTGGCCCCCTCGACGCGCACCTCGTCGATGACGACCTGCTCGCCTTCGGTGACCAGGTAGCGAACGCGCGCGCGCGACTTGTCGGGCGAGTACTCGATCGTCGCCTTCACCGCGACGAACGCGTACCCCTCGTCGCGGTAGTAGTCGGTGATCTTCTGCCTCGCCGCCTCGATGTCCGCGAGCGAGAGCGGGGCGCCCGGGCGCAGCACGTCGCCGGCCACATCCGACGAGCCGAGCTTCGCGGGCGGGATCTGGAGCGCGCCGTCGAAGGCGACGTCCCAGAGCACCGACCGCGGCCCGGGGTCGACCGGGATCGACACGACGACCGTGCTCGCGCACGTGACGTTCGCGACCGGATCGGGCGTGCACAACAGCGCCTTCGGGTACTCCTCGGGCTCGAGCGGCAGCTGGTCGGCGTCGGTGTGGCAGACGTTCGGCAGCGGCGGCAGCGGCTCCGGGATGCACTTGCCCGGCGGCGACGACTTCGCGCACGTCGCGCGCACCAGACGCGGCTCGCCGATCTCGACGAACATGTACCCCTCGGAGCGGAAGAGCTCGTTGAGGTGCTCGAGGGCGTGCGCATAGGCCTCGGGCGCGAAGATCTTCCGCCCGTCGGGGACGACCGGGGCGGGCTCGGCGCCGCGCGTGACGTCGCCGCGGCTCATGACGACCTTGCTCGCGACGGCCGGATCGACCTCGCCGATGCCGCCCGCCTCCAGCTCCTGATCGAGGTAGCTGTCGATCTCGCGGTCGAGGCGCTTGTCGTCGAGCGCGCCGTGCAGGCACGGGAAGATGCGCCTCGCGACGGTGACCATCCGCCCCTCGGCCACGTGGAACGTGAGCGTGCGCGTGCGGTCTTCGGGCTTGCCGAGCAGCTCCGGGGTGACCTTCACGTCGTAGTAGGCGCGCTTGCGGTAGGCGGCCTCGAGCTTCGAGGCGAGGTGGTAGGGGGAGCGATCGGGCTCGTTCTGGAAGTCGATCGCGCCGAGGAGCATCGAGTCGTCGAGCGCGACGTTGCCTTCGAACGCGAGCTGGATCTTCGACCCCGCGATCACCGTCACCGAGAGCTCGACCGCCGGCGCGCTGGCCGCACCGGCCACCTTCGGCAGCGCGAGGACGTGCCCGACGCTGGCGTTCACGTAACCCGCCGCGCGCAGCTTGCCAGCGAGCTCGCGATCCGCGGCGTCGAGCCGCTCCTCGTCGACCCTGTCGCCCGGCGAGAGCGAGTAGGCCTTGGCCGCGGCCATGGCCGCCGAGTCCCAGGTCGGAAAGCCGACGAACGTGCGTTGATCGATCAAGCGAGCGCGGCCGGGATCGACGCGCACGTCGACGACGACCGTGTAGGGCGCGTCGCTCTCGAGGGTGACGATCTCGACGCTCGCCTTCGGCCAACCACGGCGCGCGTAGTAGGCGACGATCGCGGAGGAGATGGCGTCGAGCTCGTGCTCGGTGACGTCGGGCAGATCGACCAGGCCCGCCGCGCGCCGCACCTCGTCGTCGGGCAGCTGGTTTCCGTGGAAGATCACGCGGCGCACGAAGCGCGTCGGCACGAGCCGGTAGACGAGCTCGACCCCGTCGCCATCGGGCTCGACGTCGATCTCGCCGCTCGCGAAGCCCCCAGCCTGAAGCAGGCGCGCGAGCTCGGCGCGCGCGCGCTCGACGACGAGCTTGTCGCCCTTCGCGGGCCCCTGCAGCGCGGGCGGCGTCGTCCACATCGAGCCGCGCACCTTCGCCGTGACCGACTTGATCGTCTTGCCCTCGAAGGCAGAGACCGGCGGGAGCGTGTCGGGGATCTTCGGCAGCTCGCCGAAGGCGCCCGGCGCGGCGGCCGTGGCTGCCGTCGCCGACGACGACGGCGCGCTCTTCGGCCCCTGCGCGTCGGCGCGGCCGCCGGCGCCGAGCACGACGAGCGCCGACAAAGCGAGCGCCCAGAGGCGCGCGAGCTTGCCGCTCATGCGCCCACCGCGCGCTCAGAATTCGAAGCGGAGCCGGAAGTTAACACCGACGTTGGCCGAGGATACGTTGTTCACGTTGTCGTAGGTCGCCTGCAGCGACGCGTTCTGAGACATCTGCCACTCGACGATGGCCGCGATCTCGCGCTGCTCCGAGATGTTGCTGGTGACGCTGGCGCGCACGC
>JAJXTK010000717.1:2871-3184 GCA_021783935.1 Myxococcales bacterium
GGTGAGGCGCTTGCCGAGCGTGATCTGCGGCTCGGTGCGGTAGGTCTTGAGCGAGTACGCGGTGCCGAAGCGGAAGTCGTCGATGACAGGGATCGCCTGCTTGACCTGCTGATCCATGCCCGTGAGGTTGGCGACGACGTCGAGCCCCACGCCGCCCAGCGACGAGGTGCCGACTTGAGCGATCTCGGCGCGGGTCATCCCGAACGTGAGCAGCGCGATGATGTCGTCCTGCGCGAGGGCCGGTTCGCTGGTGAGCTCCAGGTGGAGATCGTTGGTGCGGCCGTAGGCGTGCAGCTTGATCAGCAACTCGAGG
>JAJXTK010000718.1 GCA_021783935.1 Myxococcales bacterium
AGCGCCGCGTCGGCCACGCTCGCGAGCGTCGACGCCGTCATCGTGGACGAGATCCACGCGCTGGTGCCGACCAAGCGCGGGGCGCACCTCACGCTGTCGCTCGAGCGCCTCGAGGCGCTGCGCGCGCTCGCGCGCCTCGGCGCCGCGCCGCTGCAGCGGATCGGGCTCTCGGCGACGGCGCGGCCGCTCGACGAGGTCGCGCGCTTCCTCGGCGGCGTCGGCGACGACGGCCGCGCGCGCCCCGTCGAGATCGTCGACGCGACGGCCAAGAAGGCCTTCGACGTCCGCGTCGAGGTCACCGTCGAGGACATGTCGCGCGCCGGCGGCGAGCCCGTGGCCTCGCGCGAGGGGGAGCCGCGCGCCGCGCCGGCCGCGCGCCGGTCGCTCTGGCCGGCGATCCACCCGCGGCTGCTCGAGCTCATCCGGAGCCACCGCTCGACGATCCTCTTCGCCAACAGCCGGCGCCTCGCCGAGCGGCTCGCCGGCGCGCTCAACGAGCTGGCGACCGAGCAGGCCGGCGGGCGCGCGCAGGAGGTCGCGCTCGCGCATCACGGCTCGATCGCGCGCGAGCAGCGGCTCGCGATCGAAGAGCGCCTCAAGCGCGGCGAGCTGCCGGCCATCGTCGCGACCTCCTCGCTCGAGCTCGGGATCGACATGGGGGCCGTGGACCTGGTGATCCAGCTCGAGCCGCCGCCGTCGGTCGCCTCCGCGCTCCAGCGCATCGGCCGCGCCTCGCACGCCGTCGGCGGTCGCTCGACGGGCGTGGTGTTCCCCAAGCACCGCGGCGACCTGCTGCCTTGCGCGGCGATCGTCGCGCAGATGGAGGCCGGCGAGGTCGAGGAGCAGCGCTACCCCCGAAACGCGCTCGACGTGCTCGCGCAGCAGCTCGTCGCGATCGTCGCTGCGGCGTCGGGGACCAAGCGCGCGCGCGACGCATTCGTCGACGTCGAGGCGCTCTTCTGGCTGGTGCGTCGCGCGGCGCCGTACGCCGAGCTGCCGCGCGGCGCCTTCGAAGGCGTGCTCGACATGCTGTCGGGGCGCTACCCGTTCGACGAGCTCGCGACGCTCAGGCCGCGGCTGACCTGGGATCGCTCCGCGTCGACCCTGCGCGCACGCGAGGGGGCGCTGCGCCTCGCCGTGCTCAACGGCGGCACGATCCCCGATCGCGGACTCTACGGCGTCTACGCGCTCACGGGCGCCGAGCAGGGGCGGGCGCGGCGGATCGGCGAGCTCGACGAGGAGATGGTCCACGAGTCGAAGCAGGGGGACGTCTTCCTGCTCGGCGCGACGTCGTGGCGCATCGAAGAGATCACGCGCGATCGCGTGTACGTGGCGCAGGCGCCCGGGCAGCCGGGGCGCATGCCCTTCTGGCACGGCGACAGGCTCGGACGCCCCGCCCCCCTCGGCCGCGCGATCGGCGCGCTCGCGCGCGAGCTCTCGGCCCTCGCGCCCGCGCAGGCGATCGACCGGCTCGAGCGCGAGGCGCGCTTCGACGCGCGCGCGGCGAGGAACCTCGTCGCCTACCTCGCGGCGCAGCGCGAGGCCGGCGGCCTCGTGCCGGACGACGTGACGATCGTGGTGGAGCGCCTGCGCGACGAGCTCGGCGACCACCGGGTGTGCGTGCTCTCCCCCTTCGGCGCGCGCGTGCACGCGCCTTGGGCGACCGCCGTCGTCGCGCAGCTGTCGGCGAGCCTCGGCGCCGCCGTCGACTCGATCCACTCCGACGACGGCATGGTCTTCCGCCTGCCCGAGACCGACCGTCCGCCCGACGCCTCGCTCTTCTTCCCCGCCTCGCAAGACGTCGAGCGCCTCGTCGCAGACGCCCTCGCCGCAACGCCGCTGTTCGCCGCGCGCTTCCGCGAGGCCGCGGCGCGGGCGCTGCTCTTGCCGCGGCGGCTGCCGGGCAAGCGCACGCCGCTCTGGATGCAGCGCAAGCGCGCGGGGGATCTGCTGGCCGTCGTGAGCCGCTTGGGCTCGTTCCCGATCCTCCTCGAGACCTACCGCGAGTGCCTGCGCGACCTCTACGACCTGCCCGCGCTCACCGAGCTCTTGCGGCAGATCGAGCGGCGCCGCGTGCGCGTCGTCACGCGCGACGTCGTCTCGCCGACCCCCTTCGCGTCGGCGATCCTCTTCTCGTGGGCGGCGAGCTTCCTCTACGACGGCGACGCGCCGCCCGCCGAGCGCCGCGCGATGGCGCTCGGGATCGATCCGGGCCAGCTGCGCGAGCTGCTCGGCGAAGCGGAGCTGCGCGAGCTGCTCGATCCCGAGGCGATCGACGCGCACGTGCGCGCGCTGCAGCGCCTCGACGGCAAGCGCCCGGTGGCGAGCGCCGACGCGCTCCACGATCTGCTCTTGGCCATCGGCGATCTGCGCGAGGACGAGATCGCCGCGCGCGCCGCGCCCGAGCTCGACGTGCGCGACACCCTGCGCGCCCTCTCACGCGCCCACCGGATCGTCCGCGCGAAGATCGCGGGCGAGGCGCGCTGGTTCGCCGCCGAGGACGCGGCGCGCTACCGCGACGCGCTCGGCGTCGCGTTGCCCGGCTGGGTGCCGCGCGCGCTCGCCGCGCCGGTGCCCGAGCCCTTCGAGGATCTCGTCTCGCGCTTCGCGCGCACGCGTGGCCCGTTCTCGCCGGCCGATCTCGCGGCGCGCTTCGGGGTCGGGCCGCGCGCGTTCTCGGGCGCGATCGAGCAGCTGCTGCGGCGGCGGCGCCTGCTCGAGGGGGACTTCCTGCGCGGCGGCGCGGCGCACGAGCTGTGCGACGCCGAGGTGCTCGCGGCGCTGCGGCGGCGGTCGCTCGCGCGGGCGAGGCGCGCGATCGAGCCGGTCGAGCCGGCGGCGCTCGGGCGGTTTCTGCCCGAGTGGCAAGGGGTCGATCGCGCCGGCGCGAGCGATCTGCTCTCGGCCATCGAGCAGCTCGAAGGGGCGGCGATCCCGGCCTCGGTGCTGGAGCGCGAGGTGCTGCCGCGGCGCGTGCCCGGCTACTCGCCCGGCGATCTCGACGCGCTGCTCGCGAGCGGCGAGGTCGTCTGGGCGGCCCTCGCGCCGCTCGGCCCGGAGCCCGCGCGCGACGGCCGCATCGCGCTCTACCTCGCCAAGCACGAGCCGCTGCTCGCCGCTCCGGCGCGCGCGGACGCGATCGGCGAGGGCTCGCTCGCCGCGCGGGTGCGCGAGCTGCTCGGC
>JAJXTK010000719.1 GCA_021783935.1 Myxococcales bacterium
ATCTCGAAGTAGCGATCGGTGTGGAGCCGCGCGGCGAGCGCGTAGTAGGCGGCCTTGATCTCCTTGCGGCCCGCGTCGCGCGCGAGCCCGAGCAGCTCGTAGTGGTCGAGCTCCTCGACCGCGTGGAAGAGATCCAGCACGAGCCGCCGGGTCGCGGCGTCGAGGTCGCCGGGCTCCTCGAGCAGCGCGGGCTCCCACGCGGCGTCTCGAGAGCCCGGGTCGCGCGGCGCGCTCGCGGGTGGTCCCTCAGGCGGCGCGTCCACGGCCTCGAGCGCGCCGAGGCTCGCGAGCTTCGCGAGCACGGACGAGACGTCCGGCTCCTCGAGACCGCTCGCGGCGGCGAGGTCGGCGACGCTGGCGCGCCCATCGACGAACGACAGGACCAGCTGCTCGATCGGACCTATGGAGGCGCGCGCCGGATCGAACCCGGGCGACGGTCTGGGGACGCTGGTGGGTCGGTCGAAGGGGGCCAAAGCGGCGCGGTGGGGCGTTGGGGGGCCGAGTCGCTGCAGCTTAGCCCGAGGTCGGAGCGCGCGCGCGCCGGCCGAACGTGAACGAGCGGCGCATCGTCGCGCCGGGCCGACGCTCGACCTCACCGGGTGCAGGGGCGCGCGCCTGCGTCGATCCATCGTCGAAGCAGGTGGACCTCCGACCATTGCAGCGGGGGCAACGGCGCGGCTTGCGTCGGATCGCTCGGCAGCGAGTCGTGGGGCATTCCGCTTCCGCGCACGGCCTGGAGATCGGCGACGGCCCGCGCCGTGGGGTCCGGGACGTCGCCCATCACGAACGACGGGTCGGCGGCCGCCGCGCCTGCCGGATCGCCGGCGGGGCCCCGACGGAGCACCTTGTAGATCAGGTAGCTCGCCGCTGACTGTCCGGTGCGGATGATCGGCAACCCATAGGGGAACACCCCCGCCGCGGGCTGGCCCGCCGAGGGGGTCGCCTCGTAGGCGACCGACGCCGCCGCGCGGTCGACCGCCGTGGCCTGCACGCCCGCGCTGTTCGCGAGGTTCAGCCCCATCGCGGGCGCCTCGGTCCCGCTGCCGTGGCAGTTCGCGCCGGCGCAGGACTGCGCGAAGATGGCCGCGGCGACGCAGGGGTCGTCGGGCGAGGCGTCGGGGTCGAAGGTCGTCTCGTCGACCTCGCCGGGCGCCCGCGCGGACTCGGTCGTGAACGGCTGATCGAACGGCCCGTCGAACGGGGCGCCGTCGATGGCCGCGATGCGCGAGGAGGCGTCGGGCCCCGACTCGACGTGCAGCACGTAGCGCGTCTGCGGCAGCAGATCGTCGGCGATCACGAAGATCACCTGACGTGCGACCGGATCGACGCGGATCTCGCGGAAGGTGACGTTGGTGAAGACGCCGCTGCGGATCGCGAAGTTGGGTCGGTAGTCGGCGCTCGACTCGAGGATGCGATCGAAGCGGACCACGAAGCGCGGATGCAGCGGCACCCCCTGCGCCTCGCCGCCCGTGGCGCGGAAGCGGTCGAGCGAGGTCGCGATGACGTGGACATGAGGTCCCGTCGGCTCGCCGTAGTCTCCCTGCCCGCGATCGCAGCCGCCGGCGAGCGCGCCGAGGACGATCAGGACTCCGAGTACATCTGCAGCTGCTCGCGGACCGTCTCCGGCGTGATGCCCTGGGAGATGTAGTCCTTGAGCGTGTCGGCCAGCGTGATCAGCATGTCGTCCACGCCGTTGTCCGCCGAGAGCTTCTCGAGCAGCGAGCGCGCCTCGCGGCTGCCATCGTCGCGCAACATCGCTCGCACCTGCTCGAGCGTGACCTCCCCGCGGAAGTCCAGCTGCATGTTCTCGAGGAGATAGCGGATGAGCTCGTTCACGGACGGCCTCCTTAGGGGGGCGGGCTTCGGGTGTCGGCGATGGCTGGCTCGGGTCACCAGGCGGTAACGTCGGCGCTGGACGGCTATAGCGTTCGCCCGCTGCTTCGGGCAAGTTGATTTCCGCAGAAACCGCGCGGTCGACCGCCGGCGCCCCCGGCTTCGACGCCGGAGCGCCCTCGGCGATTCCCTGCGACCACGAGAAATTCGGCCTGAGATGCTCGCCTCGGGTCATCGGCACCTCGCGAGGTTCCGGTCGTCGGGCGCGTGGCAGACCAAGCACGGCCGGGGGTTCTTCGCGTACATGACGTCGCACTTGGCTGCAAAGCCCGGCCCATGCGGGCCGCTCGGGCCGCCGACCCCTGCCCCGCCGACCCCCTTCGAGGCGTGGCAGACGACGCAGTCGCGCTCGACGTGGCAGCTCACGCACGAGGTGATGTTCTTCTGCGCCTCGAAGCTGTGGTCGCCCGGCAGGCGCCTCGACGTCGCCCAATTCGGCGGGTGGAAGCTCGCCCCCTTCACGCCGCTGGGGCTCGCGTTCGCGACCCCGACGCGCGTGTGACACGGCACGCAGAAGCCCGCGGTCGAGTGGCACGACATGCACTTGGGCCCGTCGATGCGGGCCTGGACCTCATGCATGTTGAGCCAGTCGTTCGGGTGCACGCTCCGCGGCCGCACGCGGCCGTCGTGGCAGTCGGTGCACTCCTGCTCCCGGTGGCAGTTGCTGCAGAAGCCCGAGTCGACGCCGGCGACGCGCTTGTGCCGATCGATCCAGTCGACGTCGTGACTCGCGTTCTTGAGCCACTTCGGCGGCACGAGCGTGCCGCTCGCGAACATGGTCTGCAGCACGATGCCGCTCTTGTCGGCGAGGTGGCAGCTCGTGCACTCGCTCTTCGACTTCGCGCTCCCAGTGCCCGAGTGGCAGCTCAGGCACCCCTTCATGCGCGGCAGCTGATCGCGCGTCGCGAGCTCGAGGCTCTGCACCTCGCCGTGGCACTGCTGGCAGCGCACGGCCGCGTGCGCCTTGTGGCTCATCTTGAGGTTCGCGGTGGGGATCTGCAGCCGCACGATCGTCGTCGTCCACACGCCGCCCGCGCGCGTGCTCGTCGCCCCGAGGTGGCAGAAATCGCACCGAGCGCCCGGATCGGTGCGCTTGCCGGGGTCAGCCTCGTCGATCCCGTGGCACGCGATGCAGGCCTCGTGCTTGGTCGGCAGCAGCCAGTCGGCGCTCTTGGTGCTGGTGAGCGCCGCGGCGTGGCAGCGGTCGCAGGACATCTTGAGATCGCCCGCGTGGACCTTGTGGCTCATGCGCACGGTGAGCCGCTGAGACGGGAAGATCGCGAGCGAAG
>JAJXTK010000081.1 GCA_021783935.1 Myxococcales bacterium
CCACGCCGAGGCACGGTTGCCTGCGCGCGTTCGCGCCACGCGATCTCCCTTCCCCCGCACCGCGGGGGAAGGGCGGGGATGGGGGCTGTAACAGCGACGATCGCGCTCAGGGCGGGATCCCGACCCCCCGAGAGGGGGCCTTGCCGTCGAGGCCCCGCTTTCAATCGGGGTTCCGAATCAGAGCGCGTGGCACTTGCGGCACGGGTCGTCGCGCAACTTGTTGCGATTGCTCGAGAAGCCGGGGCCGTGCGGGCTGCCGCCGGGGCCGCCGACGCGGTGACAGCCGATGCAGAGCTGCTCGCCGGCGCCGCCGTGGCACGCCGCGCACGCCATCGGATCGAGGCGCGCCTGGCGCCCGTGCTCGCCGCCGCCGACGCGCACCCACCCCGGCGGGTGCGGATTGGCGCCGCCGCCGGTGGCCGAGATCTTCTGCTTGTCGTGGCAGCCGCGACAGAAGCTGTCGGCGTGACAGGTCGAGCACACGCCGGGATTCGCGCGCGACTCGTCCGGGTGGCGCGCCAAGAAGCCCCCCGAGTGCAGGCGCGTGAAGCTCGGGTTCTCGGGGTTCAACTTCCACGGCAGCGCAGGGACGGTCTTGCCGTGGCAGCTGGTGCAGAAGGTCTCGTTGTGACAGGTCGCGCACATGTCACGCGTCGCGGAGGCGCGCGTGCCGTGCTCGCGGATCCAGTCGCCGTCGTGGATGATGTGGGTGTCGGGCTTGACGTTCTCGGACGCGAGGTCGTGGTGACAGCCGTCGCACCGCCGGGTCTGCCACTGATCGCGGTGCTGGTGGCAGGCGAGGCAGGCGCCCATGTTCGGCCGAAGCGTGGCGGCGTCGGGGTTGCCCGCGGCGACGTGGCACGGGACGCACTGGCTATCGAGGCGCTTGAGGTGGTTGACGTGCTGGAATTTGAGGTGTTCCCGCGCGTTGACGACCGCCGCGCGCGTCGAGGCGAGGCCGTGGCACGCGCCGCACTCGTTGGTGTCGTGCGGCTTCTGGTGGCAGCCGAGGCACACCGAGGTCGTCGGGATGTCGGGCGGCCCCTGGTCGGTCTCCTTCTCGATCTTCTGATGGCACTGCAGGCACCCGATGCCTTGCGCGAGGTGCTTGTGGTGCTCGAACGGATGCGAGCCGTCGCTCTTGCGGATGCCCAGGATGCCCGCGCACGCGGCGAGCGACACGCTGCCGACGAGCAGCATGCCGACCGCCTTGCGAGGGGCTCGTCGCGGCGCTTGGTGCTTGCTCGGCGTGGTCATTTGGGCTGCTCGAAGGCGTAGGTGGCTCGGGCCATGGCGTTGTACTCGTTGCGGTCGTCGCGCGTGCGCGAGTACTCGAGGGCGCCGGCGAAATCCCAGCGCGGCATGCCCGAATACGAGAGGGCGAAGAGGCCCCAGGGGCGGAACTTGTTGGTGCTGCCGGTGTACGGCGGCGTGGTGTCGGGCACGTCGTCGAAGCGGACGATCTCGAGCTCCGTCGAGGCGCGGACCTTCGCGACGATGGGCACGATCGCGACGAAGCGCGCCCCCCACCACTGCGCGGTGGCGACCGACCAGCGGCGCAGCTCGACGCCGAGGCTGCCTGCCGCCTTGTCGTCGAGGGCGAGCGTCGCCCGACCGGTGGCGTACGCGCCGAGCTGGTGGGTGGTGGTGTCGCCGGGGTAGTCCGGATCGGTGTTCTGGTAGATGCCGGCGCCCGTGAGCACGAGCTGCAGCCGAGGCGCCGCGCGGTAGGTGACGGTGCCGCCCGAGGTGGTGGCCGGGTGATCGCCGAGGACGGTGAAGAGCGAGGTCGCCGGGAGCAATCGCGAGGCGTCGCGGTGGGTGGAGAAGAGCTCGAGCCGCAGGTCACCCTTGCGGAAGCCCATCGAGACGTTCGCCTCGGTGGGGCTCGTGTGCACGAGATCGAACGACGCGCGCGCCGCGAGATCGAACCAGCGCGCGGGCGCGAAGAGCACGTCGGGGCCGAACTCCTGATCGAGCAGCTGCCCGTCGTTGCGCCGGGTCGCGTAGGACAGCCCGAAGCTGAGCCAGTCGCTCACCGACTGGCCGATGCGCCCGCCGACGATGTAGTCGAACTGACGCGCGCCGAACTCGGGGACCACAGGGGCGCCGCCGAACAGCTCCATCGTGGTGCCAGTGCTGGCGATGCGACCGAGCGCGCGCACGCCGTCGATGTGCTCCGGCATGAGCGCGCCCGCCGTCTCGAGGAAGCGGCCGACGCGCACCTCGCCGCGCCCCTCGGGATCGCGCACGCGCACCGTGAGCGTCTGCACGTCGCCGGAGAGGAAGTTCGGGTTGTCGCCGAAGCCGAGCCACGCGACGGCCTCGGCGTCGACCCACGGCATGACCTGGTCGTCGCCGTGCACGACGAGCATGCCGACGGGCGCGTCGGTCTGCGCGTAGGCGTCGGCCCGCAAGCGGAGCGGATCGGCCTGCGCCGCCGGCTCCACCGAGGAGAACGCGACCAACGCTCCTGCGAGCGAGCCGACCGCGAGGCCGAGGGCACGCGAGACGCGCGGCCTCCGGAGAGCCGATCGCTCGACGCGATTCATCGGGGGACCTTTCCTTGGCGCATGGCGGCGGCTCTTGGGTGTCGGCGGAGACTAGTGCATCTCCACCCCGAATTTCAGCAAACTCCGCGCGCGGGTGTCGCGGATCTACCGGTACCTCCGAAGCGTTGGCCCGGACGCCGCGACGATCGGAGAGGCCCCGACGCGACGATCGTCGGCCGTGGCGCGCCCGCGCAAGATGATTCCCTTTCGTGCGAACCGCCCCCGGGTACAAAAAGGGGCCGGACGGCCCGCGCCGCCCGACCCCGAAGGCGCCGAATCAGCCCTTCACTCTTCTTCGGCCTTCATCGGCGTCGCCTCGGCGGCGACCTTCGCCTGCGTCTGCGGCGAGCACGCGTCGTAGTGCGAGAACGCCATCATGAAGGTGCCGCGCCCTTGGGTCATCGCGCTCAGGCGCGGCTCGTAGTCGAGCAGCTGCGCGAGCGGCGCGGTCGCGCGAATCACGCTCTCCTCGTCGGCGCCGTCTTGCCCGAGGATGCGCCCGCCGATGCCGTTCAAGTGCCCCATGACGTCGCCGATGAAGCCCGAGGGGACGGTGACCTCGATCGACATGTGCGGCTCGAGCAGCACCGGCGAGCCGCCCTCGAGCGCCAGGCGCATGCCGCGGTAGGCCGCCGTCTGGAAGGCGGCGTCGGACGAGTCGACCGCGTGCGATTTGCCGTCGAACAGCCGGACCTTCACGTCGACGACCGGGTAGCCCGCGATCGGCCCCGCCTTCAAGGCCCGCAGGATGCCCTTCTCGACCGAGCCGATGAACTGGCGCGGGACGGTGCCGCCGACGACCGCGTCCTCGAACTCGTAGCCTTCGCCCCGCTTCTTCGGCTCGACGTCGATGTAGCAGACGGCGAACTGCCCGTGGCCGCCGGTCTGCTTCTTCTGCTTGCCTTCGATGTTCTTCGCCGCGCGCGCGATCGTCTCGCGGTAGGCGATGCGCGGCGGGCCGAGCTTCACGTCGAGCCCCGAGCGGCGCTTGAGGCGCTCGAGCGCGAGATCGAGGTGCGCGGCGTTGGCGCCGGCGAGCACGAGCTGGTGGGTCGCCTCGTCGAGCGAGTAGGACAGGGCCGCGTCGTCCTCGCAGAGCTTCTCGAGCGTCTCGGCGATCTTCTCGTCGGCGCCGCGCACCTCGGTGACGAGCGCGCGCGAGAAGAGGCGCGGCGGCATCGGCAGCCCGTCGTGGACGTGGACGTTCGCCGGATCGGAGAGCGTCTCGCCGGTGTGCGTCGACTTGAGCTTGGTGACCGAGACGATGTCGCCCGCGATCGCCTCGTTCTGGTGCGCCGAGTTCTTGTCGGAGCCCTCGAGGATCACGCCGATCTTCTCGCGCTGGCCGCTGTTCGCGTTGACGACCTGATCGTCGGCGTGGAGCACGCCCGCGTAGATGCGCGTGTACGAGGCGCGGCCGCTGTGCGGATCGATGTGGGTCTTGAAGACGTGGGCCTCGAGCGGCGCGTCGACCTTGGCCTCCGGCGCAGGCGCGTAGTCGACGAGCCCCTGGAGCAGCGCCTGCATGCCCTGCGGCTTGGTGGAGGCGACCGTGAAGAGCGGTATCGCGGCGCGCTTGCGGACGGCGGCCTTCAGGCCCTTGACGAGAAGCTCGTCCGGGAGGTCCCCCTCGTCGAGGTAGCGCTCGGTGAGCGAGTCGTCGGTGGCGGCGACGTCCTCGGCGAGCTGCTCGCGCGCCCTCCTGAGGCGATCGTTGAGCGAGGCGGGGAGGTCGGCGTTGGGCTTCGAGGTGGGCGTGTCGGGCCCGAACCAGACCTGGCGCGGAATCACCGAGGCGATCGCCGGGACCTTCGCGCCGAAGTCGCCGATCGTCATGACCGCGAGCGGCAGGTTCAGGCGCGCGCGGATGTCGGTGACGACCTCGTCGGCGCGGGCGCGCTCGTCGTCGGCGTTGGTGAGCACGATGATCGCCGGGAGCCTCGCCTCGCGAATCCACTGCAGCACGCGGTCGGTGCCGCTCTGCAGGCCGTCCTTCGCGTGCACGACCACGAGCGCGGCGTCGACCGCGCCAATCGCCTGCCGCGTCTCGACCATCGCGCTCGCGTCGCCGGGCGTGTCGAGGAGGTTGACCTTGACGTTGCCCCAGTGCAGCGGCTCGAGTCGAGTCTCCAGCGTCGCGCCGTGCGCGCGCTCCTCGGGCGTGTCGTCCAAGAAGTGACCATGCGAGTCGCGGACAGCGCCCTTGGGCGCGGCCTGTGCGAGGGTGAGCATCGCCTCGACGAGGGCGGTCTTTCCGGAGCCCTTGTGCCCGACGACGGCGATGTTGCGGATTTCGGCGGTACGCGGCGCGGTCATCGACGTTCCTTTCGGCGATCCGGGGTCCCGGCGAGGACCTCAGCGGGATCGCGATCCGGCGCCGGCCATGCGGACGGCGGACCACTTTAACCTACGCCGAAAATCCCCCGAGAAGACGCGGATCTCGCCGTCGGGGGCCGACGCACGGGGTGCGCTGGCGCCGCGCAGGTTGCGCAAATACGCGCCGTTCGCGCGTCGCGACGCGCTGGCCGAGGCGCCGCCGCACTGAACGAAGGTTCGGCTTCGGCGCGGTGCGGCGAGACACGAAGCCGACCCGACGAGCGACCTCCGGGCCGCGTCGCGCGCGCAGCGCCGACACGTGAGCGGCGACGCGTGAGCGGCGGCGCGCAATCTCGACGGCCGGCGCGCATCGCACCCGGACCGCGATCAGGTGCGCTCGCACGACGCACGCCCGCAAAGGCGTTGCAGTTTGCACGATCCGAGGGGCGTCGATCGCGAATCGTCTGAAAATCCTCGATCGGCCTGGCTTCTGCTCCAGGAGCTCGCCTCGCATGCAAGACCTCGCCCCCGTAATCCTCACCCTCGCGTCTTTCGCAATCGCGTGGGGCTTCGTGCGCCTGTGCGACGCCCTCTGAGCGAGCGAGCTGCTGCCATGTCCTTCGATCTGTGGATTGGGCTCGTCGCGGCCCTCGCGCTCGCGGCCTACCTCTTCTTCGTGCTCGCGAGGCCGGAGCGCTTCTAGCCATGAACGCCAGGTTCTGGGTGCTGACGGCCGCGTACTTCGCCAGCCTCGTCGCGATCGCGATCCCGCTCGGCCACTTCATGACCCGCGTCTTCGCGGGGGAGAACCGTGCGAGCCGACGCGCGCTCGGGTGGCTCGAGCGCGGCGTCTATCGCGTCGCCCGCGTCGAGGCGACCGAGGAGCAGACGTGGACGGCGTACGCCGGCTCCATCCTCCTCTTCTCGCTCGGCACGCAGCTGGTCACCTACGCGATCCTGCGGCTGCAGCGCGCGCTGCCGTTCAACCCGACGCACCTCGGCGCCGTGCCGCCGTGGCTCGCCTTCAACACTGCGACCTCGTTCACGACGAACACCGACTGGCAGAGCTACGGCGGCGAGGCGACGATGAGCTACGCGTCGCAAGCCGTCGCCCTCACGTCGCAGAACTTCTTCTCCGCGGGCGTCGGCGTGTGCGTCGCGATCGCGCTCATCCGCGGCGTCGCGCGCAGCGAGTCGCCCACCATCGGCAACTTCTGGGTCGATCTGGTGCGCGTGCACCTCTACGTGCTCTTGCCGATCAGCGCGCTCTACGCGCTCTTCCTCGTCTCGCAAGGGGTCATCCAGACGTGGCAGGGGCCGCTCGCGTGGACCGCGCTCGACGGCGCGCACTCGTCGATCCTTCGCGGCCCGGTCGCCTCGCAGGAGGCGATCAAGATGCTCGGCACCAACGGCGGCGGCTACTTCAACGCGAACAGCGCCCACCCTTGGGAGAACCCCACGCCGCTCTCGGACTTCGTGCAGATGCTCTCGATCTGGTCGATCCCGGCGGCGCTGTGCGTGACGCTCGGCGAGATGCTCCACAGCCGCGGGCACGGGCGCGCGGTCTTCGGCGCCATGGCGCTGCTCGGCGTGCTCGGCGTCGTCGCGATCGCCTACTTCGAGTCGCGCGGCACGCCGGTGCTCGCGCGGGCCGGCGCGGATCTGCTCGCCAGCGGGCAGCAGCCGGGCGGCAACATGGAGGGCAAGGAGCTGCGCTTCGGCATCGCCGACAGCGCGCTGTTCGCGGCGATCACGACCGGCGCCTCGTGCGGCGCCGTGACCTCGATGCACGACAGCTTCACGCCGCTCGGGGGCCTCGTGCCGATGTTCGACATCCAGCTCGGCGAGGTCGTCTTCGGGGGGGCCGGCGCCGGGATGTACGGCATGCTCGTCTACGTCGTGCTCGCGGTGTTCCTCGCGGGGTTGATGGTCGGCCGCACGCCCGAGTACCTCGGCAAGAAGATCGACAGCCGCGACGTGCGCTTCGCCGCGCTCTACGTGTTGATCCCCGCCTTCTCGATCCTGATCTTCAGCGCGCTCGGCGTTGCGACGGCGGCGGGGCGCGCGGGGATCCTGAACGCCGCCCCCGACGGCGGGCCGAGCCCCCACGGCTTGTCCGAGGTGCTCTACGCGTACTCGAGCGGCACGGGGAACAACGGCAGCGCGTTCGCGGGGCTCACTGCCTACTCGCCGGAGCACCCGATCTTCTGGTCGCTCACGCTCGCCATCGCGATGTTCGTCGGGCGCTTCCCGCTCATCATCGCGGCGCTCGCGATCGCGGGGAACATGGCGAAGAAGCGGCGCGTCCCGCTCGGCCCCGGGAGCTTCCCGGTCGAGGGTGGGCTGTTCGTCGGGCTGCTCGTCGGCACCGTGGTCATCGTCGGCGCGCTCACCTTCTTTCCGGCGCTCGCGATGGGGCCCATCGTCGAGCACGTGATCCTGCAGCGTTGAGCGCGGCGCCAAGAGCCATGTCCAAGCACGTCGTCCGCAAGCAGCACGCCCTATGGGATCCGAGCATCGTGAGGTCGGCGCTGCTCGAGAGCGTCAAGAAGCTCGATCCGCGAGCCATGGCGAAGAACCCCGTCATGTTCGTCGTCGAGGTCGGCAGCCTCCTCGTGACGCTCCTGTTCCTTCGCGACGTGGTCCGCGGGGCGCGCGTCGAGGTGAAGTTCGCGGTGCAGGTCATCGCGTGGCTGTGGTTCACGGTGGTGTTCGCGAACTTCGCCGAGGCCATGGCCGAGGGGCGCGGCAAGGCGCAGGCCGACACGCTGCGCAAGATGCGCACGACGACGAGCGCGCGCAGGCTCCGCCGGGCCTTCGACGAGGCGCCGCTCGCGTCAGGGCCGCTCGAGGGGCGCGGTGAAGAGGTCGCGGCGACGGAGCTGAAGAAGGGGGACGTCGTGTGGGTCGCGGCCGGGGAGCTGATCCCGGCCGACGGCGAGATCGTCGAGGGGATCGCGTCGGTCGACGAGAGCGCGATCACGGGCGAGTCGGCCCCGGTCGTGCGCGAGGCGGGCGGCGATCGCAGCGCGGTCACCGGCGGCACGCGCGTGCTGTCCGACTGGCTCAAGGTCGAGATCCGCCAGGATCCGGGCGCAGGGTTCATCGATCGCATGATCGCGCTCGTCGAGGGCTCCTCGCGTCAGAAGACGCCGAACGAGATCGCGCTGACGATCTTGCTCTCGGCGCTCACGTTGATCTTCCTCGTGGCGGTGGCGACGCTCGAGCCGCTCGCGCAGTTCTTCGGCGGCTCGCTGGGGGTGATGGCGCTCGTCGCGCTGCTCGTCTGCCTCATCCCGACGACGATCGGCGGGCTGCTCTCGGCGATCGGCATCGCGGGGATGGATCGCCTCGTCCAGCACAACGTCCTCGCGACGTCGGGGCGCGCGGTCGAGGCGGCGGGGGACATCGACGTCCTCATGCTCGACAAGACGGGGACGATCACCTTCGGCAACCGGCAGGCGTTCGAGTTTCTGCCGGTGAGCGGCGTCGAGCAGAGCGAGCTCGCGCGCGTGGCGACGCTCGCCTCGCTCGCGGACGAGACGCCCGAGGGCAAGAGCATCGTCACGCTCGCCTCGCAGCGCGGAATTGCCCCGCCGCTCCCCGACGGCGCGCGCTTCGTCCCCTTCACCGCGAGGACGCGCATGAGCGGCGTCGACTACGTCGTCGGCGGCGAGACGAGAATGCTCCGCAAGGGGGCGAGCGACATGGCGGTGTCGTTCGCCAAGGCGAAGAACGGGCCCGTTCCCGGCGACCTGCAGGGGATCGTGTCGAAGGTCGCGGGCGAAGGGGGCACGCCGCTCGTGGTCGCGGACGGCGCCCGGCTGCTCGGCGTCGTCTACCTGAAGGACACCGTGAAGCCCGGCATGCGCGAGCGCTTCGAGCGCATGCGCGCGATGGGGATCAAGACGGTGATGATCACCGGCGACAACCCGCTCACGGCCAAGAAGATCGCCGAGGAGGCGGGGGTCGACGACTTCCTCGCCGAGGCCACCCCGGAGGCCAAGCTCGCCTACATCCAGCAGATGCAGCAGGGCGGCCGGCTGGTCGCGATGACGGGCGACGGCACCAACGACGCTCCTGCCCTCGCGCGCGCCGACGTGGGCGTGGCGATGAACACCGGCACGCAGGCGGCCAAAGAGGCCGGCAACATGGTCGATCTCGACTCCGACCCGACGAAGCTCATCGAGGTCGTGGAGATCGGCAAGCAGCTGCTGATGACCCGCGGCGCGCTGACGACCTTCTCGATCGCGAACGACGTGGCGAAGTACTTCGCGATCCTGCCGGCGATGTTCACCGGCTTGATCGCGTTCCAGGCGCGCCAGAGCGATCCGCGCTCGTCGGCGTTCTGGGCGCTCAACGTCATGCGCCTCGGCTCGCCCCAGAGCGCCATCCTCTCGGCGGTCATCTTCAACGCCCTCGTCATCGTGGCGCTCATCCCGCTCGCCCTGCGCGGCGTGACCTACCGACCGCTCGGCGCGGGGGCGCTGCTGCGACGCAACCTGCTGGTCTACGGGCTCGGCGGCGTCGTCGCGCCGTTCGTCGCCATCAAGGTCATCGACCTCGCGGTCAACCTCCTGCACCTCGCCTGAGCCATGTCGAACGCCCTTCGAAGCAGCCTGTCGATCACTGCCATTCTGTTGATCCTGTGCGGCGGCATCTACCCGGCCGTCGTCACCGTCGCCGCCCAGCTGCTCTTGCCCGCCGAGGCCAACGGGGGCGCGCTCGTCGAGCAGGGGGTCGTCCGCGGCGCGAAGCTCATCGGCCAGACGTTCGACGACCCGACGCAGTGGCCGGCGTACTTCTGGGGGCGCCCCTCGGCGGCGAGCGTCGACGCGGCGACGTCGGTCCTGGTCTCGTCGGGCAGCAACTACGGCCCGCTGAACCCCGCCCTGCGCGAGGAGGTCTCCGCGCGCGTGAAGGCGCTGCGCGACAGCGGCGTGACCGGCCCGATCCCCGTCGATCTCGTGACCAAGAGCGCGAGCGGGCTCGATCCGCACATCTCACCCGCGGCCGCGGAGATTCAGATCCCGCGCGTCGCCAAGGCGCGCGGCTTGAGCGAGCCCGAGCTGCGGTCGCTCGTCGCGGCGAACACGGAGGGGCCGACGCTCGGCTTTCTTGGCGAGGCGCGCGTGAACGTGCTGACGCTGAACCTCGCCCTGGACGCGCACAAGCGCGTCGGACACGCCGCGCCCACGACGTCGACGCGCTAGCGCGGCTGCCCCGGCTTCACGTCACGCCGAGCCCCCACGCGCCTCGCGCGGCTCGTCGGCGTGGCGGCAGGCCGTGCGCGCGCTCACCACACCCGCGGCACCAGCCGCCAGCGCGTGGTGGTGCGATACGCCTCGTAGCCGGGCAGGTGCTCGGCGAGGAAGCGCTCCTCCTCGAGGAGCCGCGCCACGATGCCCGCGACGAGCACGACGACGGGCGCGAGGCCGACGAAGGATCCCAGCGCGAAGGGCATCCCGAGGACGACGAGGACTCCGCCCGAGTACATCGGATGACGGACGAGCGCGTAGGGGCCGGTCGTGATCACCCGTTGCTCGCGGGCGATTTCGATCGTCGCCGACGTGTACGTGTTCGCCTCGAAGACGCGCCAGACGATCCAGAACCCGAGCGCGACGATCGCGTCGCCCGCGAGCGCGAGGGCGCTGGGCGCGTGCGTCCACCCGAAGCGACGGTCGAGCGCGGGCACGACGCAGGTGGCGAGGAACGCGAGCCCTGCCACCGCCTGGATCGCCTGCTGGCGCCGCTGTTTCTCTGCCGCCGGTCCGCCGCGCACGCGCCGCTCGAGCAGCTCCGGATCATGCGCGAGCAGGCGCAGCGTGATGGCGAGCGACGCGCCGCAGAAGACGATCAGCAAGAGCCACGCCTGCCACCAGCGCAGCGTCCACGCGGGGAGAAAGAGCGCCGCGCCCATCGCCGCGGCGAGCTGACCGAGCCCGAGGACGGCTCGCAGCAGCAGGCGCGGCTTGCCCATGGCGCGAAGGTGCCCTCGCGCGCGCGGCGCCGATAGCCCGCCGCGACGGGCTGCGAGCCTCCGGGCGCGGTGAGGGGCGCGGCGTCGGCCCGCGTCAGAGGCGCGCGAGGAACACCGCGGCCTCGAGGCCGTCGGGATCGAGCACCGGCCCCTCCCAGGGGAGCTCCGCGAGGAAGGCCGACGCCGGCCTCGCGAGCGGATCGAGCGGGCCGAGCCCCCGCGTCGGACGCGGGTGGCGCGCGGCCGAGTCGCTCGCGCCGGTCTCGCGCGTCTTGGCGATGCCGCCCGCCGTCGTCACGTCGACCTCGGCACGGAGGGGCTCGCGCGCAGCGCCGCGCGGATGGCGTCGAAGCCTCGCTCGCCGGCGGCGAGGGCCTGATCGACGATGGCGCGCCGCTCGTTCGCGACGATCACGTGCGTGCAGCGCTCGGCGCCCGCCGCGACGCAGGCGACCTCGCGCCCGACGAGCCGCCGGTGGGCGAGCGAGGAGAGCACGCTCCCCGCGCAGCCGGCGAGCAGGTGGCAGGCGAGCTCACCCTCGCTGCGGCGAGTCTTGCGCACCGCCTCGGCGAGCGCGCTCCGCTCGACGTGCAGCGCGATCACGCCGTCGGCCGCGAAGTCGTAGTCGAAGCTCGGCGACCCGAGGCCGAGCCCCCGAAGGTGGTCGCAGATCGCGTCGCCCGCGCGGCGCATCGACAGGTCGCCGAGCGAGGCGGCGGCGCGCTCGAGGGCGTAGGCCTCGAGCTCGATCGCCAGCCGGCGCCCCCACTGCACGCCCCACTCTCCGGCGAAGAGCGGCCAGCTCTCGGGCGCGAGCCGATCGCAGGTCGCGCGGAACGCGGCGAGGAAGGTGTACGGCGCCTGGACGACGCGCCGCTCGGCCTCGTCGCGGCGCACCCCCTTCTGCTCCTCGCCGGGCGCGAGCTCCTGCTGCGCGGCCGCGAGCTTCTCGCGGGGGAACGACGGGCGCGGCGGCGCGACGTGCACGCGGTCGACCAAGAGGTAGTTGCGCCTGGCCTCGCGCGCGCGAACGAGCTCGATCGACACCTCCTGCGTGCCGAAGGCGAAGTCGAAGAGGTAGGGGAAGCGCTCGACCGGCGTGCGCCCGCGATCCTCCACGAAGGCGCGGAAGCGCCCCTCGAACTCCGGGGTGCGCGTGCAGCGGGCGACCTCGCGGAAGAAGTCGCGGCCGAGCACGGCGTTGCGATCGAGCCTGGCGAAGCGCGACTCGTACAGGTTGTAGCGCAGCACGATGCCCTCGTCGTCGAGGCAGACCACGCCGAAGGGGAGCGCGTCGAGCTCCTCGTCGGTGCGATCGTCGATGCTCGACGCGTCGAAGCTGGACGAGACGGGGGCGGAGTCGACCGGTTGGAACATGCTTCATCCACCTCCGAGCCGTGCGCGGATCAGCGCGTCCATCGAGTCGCCCTGGGGCGAGTCGGCCGCCTTCGAGTCGGGGGGCGGCGGCACCGTCGGCGCCGTGGCCGCGATTCGGCGCCCGCTCTCGGCCTCGCTCGCGCGCGAGGACAGCGCCGTCTCGAGCCAGCCGGCGAGCGCCACGCGCAGCGTCGCGATCGACGAGGTGCGGCTCTGCGGGTCCTTGCGCAGCGCGCCCATCAGGATCGACCACAGGCGCCCGTCGAGGTCGGCCGCGCGGCGCGGGAAGCTCGGCGGCTCGTCGACCACCCGCGTGATGACCCGCATGAGCTGGTCGCCAGCGAAGGGGGGGCGCCCGGCGATCATCTCGTAGAGCAGGGTCGCCGCGCCCCACACGTCGACGCGCGGGTCGAGGGGCTGCCCGCGCAGCTGCTCGGGGGCCATGTAGACCGGCGTGCCAACGACCATGGCGCCGGTGAGCCGCGCGGCGGGGTTGGTGGTCAGCAGCGCGATGCCGAAGTCGACCAGCTTCGGCTCGGGGCCGTCGTCGCCCGCCGCGATGAGCACGTTGCTCGGCTTCAGGTCGCGGTGGACGACGCCGCGCTCGTGCGCGTAGGCGAGCCCGTCGAGCAGCGGCAACAGGAGCTCGACCGCCTCGCGGGCCCCGATCGCCCCGACCCGCGAGAGGCGAGCCTCCAGCGACTCGCCGCGCACCAGCTCCATCACCAAGTAGGGCTCCTGACCGTGCGTCTCGCCGAAGTCGTGCACGGCCACGATCGCCGGGTGCTGCAGCGCCGCGAGCGCGAGGGCCTCGCGCTGGAGCCTCGCGTGCTGCGCCGGGTCGGGGGCGCGAAGCAGCTTGATGGCCACCTGTCGCTGCAGCGACAGCTGCGTCGCGCGCCAGACGGCGCCCATTCCACCCTCGCCGAGCAGGCCGTCGATGCGGTAGCGCCCGTCGAGCACCGCGCCGACGCGCATCGCGTTGCTGCTCGCGGGGGCGGGGACCAGCTCCTGGGTCGCTTCGGGCTCGCGCATCGTGAGGGTCTCGATGCGAGCCGCACGACGGTCGTTTCAGAGTTGTCTAATGTTTGTCCAACATTATGCGCGCCGCACCCACACGGCCGGTGTCCGCTCCGACCTCGTCGAAGCGCGATGAAATGCCATGAATAGCCCCCTTCGCGGCGGTCATGACCTCGCCGTCCCGCCGCCGTCCGTGGTCCGCATGGCTTGGACACACAATGGACAGAAATTGGTCCTCGAGGAGGACGCCGCTGCGGAGCCGACGCGAGCCCACGGAGCTCCGCCTGGTACGCGTGCGCCGCGCGGCCAGCGCGACGCTGCCGAGCCGGTTCGGCACCTCTCGGATCTGCGCCGTCACCGACCCGGTCGACGGGGTCGCCACCCGCGAGAGCTACCCGACGCAGACCCACCCGGACCAGGCGGGCAGCTGCGTCGCGCGCGGTGGCCTCGGCACCTCGTGCGGGGGCATCGCCGGCCTGCCCTGCGACGCCGGGCTCGTCTGCCTGGTCAGCGCGCCCGACGGCACCTGCGACGCGGTGGGCACCTGCACCAAGCCCTGACTACGCGCTCTTGCGGCGTGCGCGCGTGCTCGCCCTCTTGGGCTTCGCCGCGAGCCGCGCGCACACCGAGGCGGCCGCCTCGTCGATGGCGGCGTCGAGATCGATGGCGCCCGGGTCGAACAGGTGCTGGGTGGCGATGCCGAGCACCAGCCCGACGAGCAGCGCGCCGAAGGTGGCGGGGTCGACCTTGGCGATCTGCCCCGCGTCGCGCGCGCGCTTGAGGAGCTTGGCCGAGCGGGCGCGGTAGCGCGCGTAGAGCTCCGCGTTCACGCGGCGGATCTCCGCGTCCGACGACAGGCGCCCCCAGAACGAGAGGAGCACGCGCCCGGCCTCCGCGCGATCGATGAAGCCGTGCACGTTGGCCCGCACCACCGCGTGGATCTTCTCGTCGATG
>JAJXTK010000720.1 GCA_021783935.1 Myxococcales bacterium
TTGCTCTCGGTCGCGGCCGTGATCACCACGGCGTCGACCCCGGCGCCCTCGGTGAGGCGCTTGACCGCGTCGGCGACCCCGGTCGTGACGGCGACGTCGGCGCCGAACGCGCGCGCCTGCTCGACGAGCGCCGGATCGACGTCGGTGCCGATCACCTTGCACCCCTGCGCCTTGAGCAGCGCGACCGCGATCTGACCGATCAGCCCGAGACCGACGACCAGCACGCGCTCGCCGAGCGTCACCCGCGCGAGGCGGACCCCTTCCAGGGCGATCGAGGCGACCGAGGTGTACGCGGCCTGCTCGAAGGTGACCCCCTCGGGGATCTTCGCGCAGAGGTTCGCGCCCACGGCGACGACCGACGCGTGCGGACCCGCCATCGCGACGCGGTCGCCAGGCTCGAGGGCGTGGACGTCGCGCCCGCACTCGAGCACGACCCCCGCGCTCGAGTAGCCGAGGGGCATGGGCTCATCGAGCTTCGCCATGACCTGCTGCGCGGTGGTGACGAGCCCCTCTTGCTTCACCTTCTGCAGCACTCGGCGCACGTGGTCGGGGCGCTCGCGCGCCTTGCCGATCAAGCTCTTCTTCGCGAGCTCGACAACGTAGCGCTCGGTGCCCGCCGAGATGAGCGACGAGATGGTTGCGACGACGACCTGGGCGGGCGCGGCGACCGGGTCGGGGATCTCACGGACCATGGTGTGACCGGCGCGGATGTCTTGGAGTACTTGCTTCATGCGTGTGCGCTCGTGTTCGACGAGCGGCTCCTTGGTCAGGTCCGTGCTCTTCGGCGCGGCGGCTTCGCGCGGCAACTATCCCGCGATCGCGGGCACGCCCGAGACGCGCTCCACACGGGCAGGCGGACCCGCAGGCTGCTTTTGCCCCAGCGTCGCCTCGGGCACCAGCGCGCCGAGCTCGGCGCGGATCGTCTCAGCGCCCTTCGCCTGGGTGACGAGGCGATCGAGCCGCTCAGCGGCCTCGGCCATCTCGGCCGCGTCCTGGCCGGCGATGCGCGCGACCTTGATCTTCGGGTGCGCGGTCGGCACCGCCTCGTCGTCGAGCATCAGCTCTTCGTAGAGCTTCTCGCCGGGGCGCGTCCCCGAGAACTCGATGTCGACATCGACGCCGGGCTCGAGCCCGGAGAGCACGATCATGTCGCGCGCGAGGTCGACGATCTTCACGGGCTCGCCCATGTCGAGGATGAAGATCTCGCCCCCCTTGGCCAGCGCGCCCGCCTGCAGGACGAGCTGCGACGCCTCGGGGATCGTCATGAAGTAGCGGCGCATCTCGGGGTGCGTCACGACGACGGGCCCGCCCGCCTCGATCTGCTGACGGAAGATCGGCACGACGCTCCCGTTGCTCCCGAGCACGTTTCCGAAGCGCACGGCGACGAAGCGCGTGCGGCTGCGCGACGACAGCGACTGCACGTACATCTCGGCGACGCGCTTGGTCGCGCCCATGACCGACGTCGGCCGCACCGCCTTGTCGGTCGAGATCAACACGAACGCGTCGCAGCCGGCGCGATCGGCTGCGTCGGCCACCGTCTTAGTGCCGAGGACGTTGTTTCGCACCGCCTCGCCGGGGTTCGCCTCCATGAGCGGCACGTGTTTGTGCGCGGCAGCGTGGTAGACGACATCGGGGCGAGCATCCTCAAAGATCGCGCGCACCCGCTGCTCGTCGCGAACGCTGCCGATCGCGAAGCGGAACGTGACGGCGGGGTAGTCCTGCCGCAGCTCGCGCTCGAGGAAGAAGAGCCCGTTCTCGTTGTGGTCGAAGACGGTGATCGAGGCCGGCCGAAAGCGCGCGATCTGCCGCACGAGCTCGCTGCCGATGCTGCCTGCGCCGCCGGTGACCAGCACGCGCCGGCCGGCGAGGAAGCTCGAGATGCCGGTGGTGTCGAGCGAGATCGAGTCGCGTCGCAGCAGGTCCTCGATCGCGATGTCGCGCAGCTTCGAGATGCGCACCTCGCCGTCGGCGAGCTGCTGCAGGCTCGGAATGGTCTGCAGCGCGATCCCCGCCGCGCGGCACATCTCGAAGATCTCGCGCGTGCGCGTGCCGGGGGCGGTCGGCATCGCGAGGATCGCGCGCGTCGCGCCGGTGGCGGAGATCTCGCGCTCCAAGTTCTCGCGATCGATGCCGCCCGCGATGCGCACGCCGTGCAGCAGCGCGCCGTGCTTGGTCCGGTCGTCGTCGAGGATCGACGCGACGCGGAAGCCGGAGGAGCGATGCAGGTCGCGCAGCAGCAGGTCCCCGGCGTTGCCGGCGCCGAGCATGACGACCGGCACGGCGTCGCGCGCCCCCGCCGCCTGCGCCGTGCGTCGCTCGAGGAGCACGCGGATCAGCAGGCGCAAGCCGCCGGCCGACGCGAGGCACAGCAGCGCCTCGAGAACGTAGATGGATCGCGGCAGATCCAGGCGGTGAACGAAGTGGCCGGTGATGGCCAGGCCCGCCGTGCCGATCGTCGTCGCCTTGAGGATGCCCTTGAACTCCGCGATCCCGGCGTAGCGCAGGATCCCGTGGAACAGCCCCGCCTGCCAGAACGTCGCGACGCGAATCGCGAGCAGCAGGGGCAGAACCTGGATCATTCGGAGGCGGTAGTCGCCAGGGATCGGCCCGTCGAAGCGCAGCCACAGGCTCGCGAACGCCGCCCCGACCCACAGCGCCAGGTGGGTCCCGACGACGAGGCTGCGGCGAGCGAGGCGTGACTCGATCATGAACGAATCCCTTGGCACGCTACCCCCGGCGCCTTCCTCGCCGCAACGCACTGCCGGCGTCGGCGGTCTGGGACCCGCCGCAGCCGCAAACTGCTTGAGTTGTCGGTGCCGCGACGACCCGCGGCATTCACGCGCATCGTGGGCTCGATCAGCGCCGGGCGAGTTGGTTCACGGTCCGAAGCTCCCAGCGCTGCAGCTGCAAATCGCGTCGCACGCCTCGGCTTCGAGCCGACGGTGCCGCTGGCCGAGGGCCTCGCGCGGACGATCGCGCAGTAGCGACAACGGCTCGGCACGTGGTCTGGCGGGGCAACCGGAGCGCGTCTGGCATCAACGCTCGGCAGCGGCCGCGGTGGCAAGGAGCTGCGGCCTGCGCCCGCTCGCGGGCTTTGATTCGAGAGGTTCCGAGCCCGTGGCGCTGATCGCACTCGAACGTGAGCAAGACAATGGCGGTGTGGGCTGCATGG
>JAJXTK010000721.1 GCA_021783935.1 Myxococcales bacterium
CCCGGCGGCCCGAGCAGCGATCACCCCGCCGCGATCGCGCGCTTGGTCGAGGCCCCGTGGGGAGCGCGCCTCGACAAAAGAGGCGTCGTCGCCGTGCCGCTCGCCGACGCTCCCGCGTGGACGCACGTGCGCTTCTGGGGCGTAACCACGCTGGCCGGCTGGCGCTACGGCGACGATCACCACGCAGTGGCGGCCGTGTTCACGTTCCCGCCCAAGGCGGCCCCCGCCACGCTCGAGGGGTGCGCGCTGCAGTTCGCCGACTGGGGGCGCCCGAAGGCGCGCGCCGGCGATCTGGCCCTCGGCGAGCCGCGCATCGAGGAGATCGCCTGGCGCGATCGGCGCGCCCGCGTGTACGTGCTCGACGCCGAACGCCGCTCGATCTTCGGGCGCAAGCGCTACTTCGCGGCGTACGCCGTGCTGCCGGCGTGGCTTGATGCCTGCCTCGTCGTGGGCTTCGCGGCGCCTGGGGGTGACGCGCCGGAAGGGGCGCGCGAGGTCCGCGAGCGCTGGGTGCGCGACGGCGTCGCCGCGATCGAGGTCAAGGACGGCGCCGGCGCGCGCGCCTTGGAGGAGAGGTCGTTCGACTGATCGCCGCGCGGCCGGTGGGCAACGATTGACCCCCACTCGGAGCGCGACGAGTCGTGCGACATGCTCGCTCGCGCACTCCAAGCGCCGTCGCTCCTCGCCGTCGCCGCGGCCGTTCCGCTGCTCCTGCTCGGATGTCCCCAGAAGACCGCGGCCCCCGCCTGCGCGCCGGTCGCCTCCGCCTGGTCGCCGAAGGAGCTGCCGGTCGTCGCGACCGCGAGCGCGAGCACGAGCGCGAGTGCGAACGCCGCCGAGGCGCCGGCCGAGCGGCTGCCGACGATCGACGAGCTGCTCGAGATCAAGCGCGCCTTCGCCGCCCGGGCCCTCGACGACAAGCGCTTTTTGCTCCTGAGCGACGCGAGCGGCACGGCGCAGATCGTGACCTCGCCGATGTGCAAGGTCGGCGCGCTCGCGTGCGACGTCGTCGTCCCGCTCACCAGCTACCCGGATCGGATCTCGAACTACCGCGTCTCGCCCGACGGCAAGCGGGTCGTGTTCCTGAAAGATCAAGGCGGCGACGAGGACGATCAGCTCTACCTGACGACCGTCCCCGCGTCGGCAGACGACAAGCCCGGCGCGCCGAGCGCCCTCAGCGCGGCGCCGAAGGTCAAGCACACCCTCCCTTCGTTCGACGAGACCGGCGCGCGCCTCGCGTACACGTCGAACGCCCGCAACGGCAAGGACCTCGATCTCTACGTCGACGACCTCGACACGCTCGCACCGGGGCTCTCGGGCAGGGCGCCCAAGCCGTTCGTCGCGCTCACGGGGAGCCACTACGTCAGCGACTTCGCGGGCGGACGGGTGCTCGTCACCGAGCAGCGATCGAGCGTCGACGGCGATCTGTGGCTCGTCGACGCCAAGACGAAGAGCAAGCGCCTGCTCACCAGGCACAAGGGCGAGGAGCGTTGGGAGGGGGCGCGCTTGTCGCACGACGGCAAGTTCGTCTACGCGCTCACCGACGCCGGGCGCGAGTTCGTCGCGCTCGTCGCGATCGACCTCGCGACCGGCAAGCGCACCCCGCTGCTCGAGCTCCCGAGCGACATCGACCAGTTCGCCTTGTCGCGCCCGCGCCCCGCGACGCCGATCGCCGGCAAGGCGCCCGCGCCGGCGGCCGACGTGATCGTCTACGCCGTGAACGTCGACGGCATGGACGAGGTCTCCATCGCGACCGTGGAGGGGGGCGCGACGCGCAAGCTCGGCGCGTCGATCAAGACCGATCTGCGCGGCGTGGTCGGCTCGATCGACCTCGCTCCGGACGGCTCCGTCGCCTACGTGGGCCTCGAGCGCGCCGATTTGCCGCCCGAGATCTTCCGCGTGTTCCTCGACGGCGGCGAGACGCAGCGCGCCTCGTTCAGCGACCACGCGGGCGTCGACGTCGACAAGCTCGTCCCCGCCGAGACCCTCTCGTTCGAGAGCTTCGACAAGAAGCGCATCTCGCTCCTCTGGATGGCGCGGCCGCTCGCCGCCGACGAACGACGCCCGGTCGTGATCAGCGTGCACGGCGGCCCGGAGGCGCAGGCGCTAGCGCGCTTCTCGGCGCTCGCGCAGTACCTCGCGCAGCACGGCTACGGCGTCGCGATGCCGAACGTCCGCGGCTCGACCGGGTACGGCAAGAGCTTCGCCCACCTCGACGACGGCCCCAGGCGCGAGGACGCCGTGCGCGATCTCGCCGAGTGCGGGAAGTTCCTCGGCGCGCGCCCCGACGTCGATCCGGGCCGCATCGGCCTCTACGGCGGCAGCTACGGTGGCTACATGGTGCTCGCCGGCCTCACGCTCTACCCGGACCAGTGGGCCGCCGGCGTCGACGTCGTCGGCATCGCGAACTTCCGCACCTTCCTCGAGCAGACCGCCCCCTATCGGCGCGCGCTGCGCGAGGCGGAGTACGGCTCGCTCGCCAAGGACGGCGCGCTGCTCGATCGCCTCAGCCCCATCCACCGCGTCGACCGCATCCGCGCGCCGCTGTTCGTGATCCACGGGCGCCAGGACCCGCGGGTGCCGGTCGGCGAGGCCGTGCAGATCACGGACGCGCTCAGGAGGCGCGGCATGCCGGTCGAGCTCACGATCTTCGACGACGAGGGGCACGGGCTCACCAAGAGCAAGAACTGGCACCTCGCCTACCCGTCCATCGTGCGCTTCCTCGATCGCTACGTCCGCGATCGGCGCTGAGGGCGCGCTACTGCACGACGAGCCACGCGATCGTCTCGGTCGGGCGCGCGCCGAGCGGGCTCTGCGACATCGCCGTCGCGCAGCTGAGCTGCAACGCGTAGGTGACGTTCACCTTGTGCACGCCCGTCGTGGCGGGCGCCGTCATGGTGAAGGGGGCCGAGAGCCGGCTCGTGCCGGGCCACGCGCCCACCGCGCCGTCGTAGAGGCACCCCGCGGAGACGTCGTCGACGCCGTAGACGAGCTGATAGCGGCACGTGGCGCAGAGCGGCATCGTCCACGCCTGCCAGTTCGCCGTGCCGTTCACCGTCGCGCCCGGCGAGACGACGGCGATGGGGCTGCCGCCGCCGAGATCGGCGACGTCGACGAGGTAGCCGTAGTACGTCTGCAGACGCGCATCGATCGCGATGGTCGCCGA
>JAJXTK010000082.1 GCA_021783935.1 Myxococcales bacterium
CGCGCGTTCGCGCCACGCGATCTCCCTTCCCCCGCACCGCGGGGGAAGGGCGGGGATGGGGGCTGTAACAGCGACGATCGCGCTCAGGGCGGGATCCCGACCCGCTCGCCCCCAAGACTCACCCGCTCGAAACGCGAGCCGCGCCTACGTGCTCGGCCCCGGCCGCGCCTTCTCGGTCGGGCGCGGCTCCTCGAAGGCGACCTTCCGCGACGAGGCCGAGCGCCCGACGTTGCGCGGGTAGTGCATCGGCACCCCCTCAAGCGGCACCGCGGCGAGCATCGCCTCGAAGGCGCGCGCATCGGCGGGGCGATCGTGCGCCTTCTTGCGCAGGCAGGTGAGCACCGCGTCGTCGAGCGCGGCCGGGATCGGCAGGTCGGGGCGGCGCTGGCGCATGGTCGGAGGCACCTGCCGCTGGTGCAGGTCGAGCAGCTCGCGTCGGTTCGAGCTCTTTATCGGCAAGTCGCCGGTGATCGCTTCGTACATCAGCACGCCGAGCTCGTAGAGATCGGTGCGCGGCTCGACGGGCGCGCCGATGCACTGCTCGGGGGCCATGTACTCGGGGGTGCCGAGCGTGTAGCCGTCCTGCGTGAGCTTCTCGTTGCCGCCGCCCATCGTGTCGGCGGCGAGCTTCGACATGCCGAAGTCGAGCACCTTGGCGGTGACGCCGTCGTCGCAGAGGAACACGTTGCCGGGCTTCAGGTCGCGGTGCACGACGCCGATGTCGTGCGCCGCGGCGAGCGCGAGGCACACCTGCCTGAAGACGTGGACCGCGTACCCCGGTGCGAGCGGCCCCTCGCGGTGCAGCTTCTCGGCGAGCGAGCGGCCGCGCAAGAGCTCCATCACGACGAAGATCGAGCCGTCCTGCAGCTGATCGAGGTCGAGCACCTTCACGACGTTCGGGTGGTCGAGGGCGCTCGAGACCTGCGCCTCGCGGCGCAGGCGCGCGATCTCGGCGCCGTCCTTGGCCGCCGCGCCACGGAGCACCTTGACGGCGACCTGCGTGCCGAGGCCGAGGTGCTCGGCCGCGTGCACGACGCCGATGCCTCCCGAGCCGATGCGCTTGCCGATACGGTACTTGCCGGCGAGCACCGTGCCGACGAGATCGCCGGGCGCCGCGGTGGCCGAGTCGCCGCGAAGCTCGAGCCCGCGCTCCAGCGTCGCGATGCGCGTGCGCTCGTAGGCGCGTTCGCGCTCGGTGCGCTTGTTGCGCGCGTGCAGCTCGCCGAGCCCGTAGCCGAGCCCCCCCGCGACGATCGCCGACAGCGCGCCGCCCGCCCAGCTGAAGGGGGCCGTCACCGCGAAGGTGCCGAGCGCGGCGCCGGCCGCCAGCAGCGGCGTGCGACGCGAGGCCGCCTCCCCTTCGCTCCACGAGACGACGTAGCGGCAGGCGTCGCCCCCCTTGGCGAGGCAGCTCTCGTGCTCGATGGCCGCGGGCGGCAACCCCCAGAGGGTCGTCAGCCCCGCGAGCTGCTCCGAGCGCAGGGTGCAGAGCAGATCGTCGCTCTCGCCCGGCTCGTCGGGGCGCGGCTTGTACGTGATGCGGAGCTTGTGGGCATTGGAGGTCTTGCCGTCTTTCGGCGGCGCGAGATCCTCGAGCTCGAACTCGCCGACGCGCGTCTGCTCGGGGGCGTGAGCGGCGATGTAGCGGTAGGCGGCGGCCGGCTCGCGCACCTCGCGCACCATGCGGACGAAGGGGCCGAGCGCCTCGGGGTGCGCGACGTAGGTCGCGACCTCGTGCATCGCGGAGGCGCCGATCTCCTCGCTGATCGCGAGCAGCGCTCGGTGCGCCGCCTCGACGGAGAGCCACGCGGTCTCGTGATCGAGCAGCTGCGGATCGAGGCCGACGCCGGAGAGCAGATCACGGGCGACCTCGTCGCCGCGAACCTCGCGCACCTTGAGCAGGAAGATCTTGAGCAGCGACGCGCGCAGCTCCTCACGCATCCCGCCAGTGCCGAGCCCTGGGTAGCGTGAAGTCCGGGTCGACCGGACGCCGTCCAGCTCGCGCGAGGTCATCGACGCACCAGAATCGCTCGCCGCCTGCGCGCTGGCAAACGCGAACCCCGCGGTCTGTCGCCGCGTCCAGGTGTGACCAGCGCCTTCATGCCTTGCGGCCACCAGCCGAGCCCTTCCGGCCCCGCGCACGGGGCGAACGTGCGGTCCAGCTCGAAAGCGCCGCGTCGCGAGGCTCTTTTTGTTTGACGAGCGCCCCCGCGACGTACGACCGTGACATAACTCCCGGCGGTGGACGCCGGCTCGAAGCCCATGCGCCTCTTCACTTCCAAGGTTCCGGTCATCTCCTCGGAGATCGTGCGAAAGCTGGTCGCCGAGGGGGACCTCGAGACGGAGTCGCCGGCCGAGGTCGAAAAAGACGTCGAGGCGGTGCTCAACGAGTACCTGCGGCTCGAGCGCGAGGTGAACGCCAAGACGCGCGAGCTGATGGATGGCCGCAAGCTCGCCCCCCCGGAATTCGGGCGGGTCAAGAAGTCGGTCGCCGAGCAGAAGGGGCTGAAGACCGGCGAGGACGTGGTCGACTACCTCCTCGACCAGATCGTCGAGAGCTTCCTCTACTCGACCAACGTCGACGAGGTCTTCGCGGCCGACGTCGATCTGCGCCGCAAGATGGCGCCGATCGTCAAGAAGCACCTGACCATCGACGACGAGCTCGATCGTGAGGTCCGCGCTCGCATCAGGCACGTCGAAGAGGGGACCCCGGCCTGGGAAATCGAGTACGCCAAGACCCTCGACAACGTGAAGCGAGCCAAGGGCGTCAAGTGAGCGCCGCCGGGGTGGCCCGGCTCGCCCCGCCCGTTTTCCAGCGGTCGCCTCGACCGATTGCTGCTTCGCGCCGGAGGTCGGTGCCTCCGTCGGCGCCCGACCAGGACGGCGCTCCGTACTGGCGTTCACGTCGGGGTCGCCGGCTTCGCCTCGCCCCCCGAAGCCTCGCGCCGACAGCGCGCGATCCCCGCCCGGCCTTTCGGCGCACGCTGCCCGCAGGCCGTTGAGTTGCGGCCTGCTGCCCCTGCGACAGACCGCAGGGCGGGTCGCTCGCTCGGGCAATCGAGGGATGGCTCGGGAGGGGAGCGGGGAGAGCAGCGGGCGGTTTCGGAGAACCACGGCGGCCTGCTAGGCTCCGGCGCGTGTCGTCTCCGCGCTTTTTGGTCACGGGGGGGGGTGGGTTCATCGGCTCGCACATCGCGGAGGCGCTGCTCGCGCGCGGCGAGAAGGTGCGCGTGCTCGACGACTTCTCGACCGGCCGCCGGCAGAACCTTCGCCGCCTCGACGTCGAGCTGATCGAGGGGAGCGTCACGGACGAGCTCGCGCTCGCTCGCGCCATGAAGGGCGTCGAGGTGGTGTTTCACGAGGCGGCGCTGCCGTCGGTGCCGCGCAGCATCGAGCGCCCGCTCGACTCCGACTCCGTGAACGTCCACGGCACGCTCATGGTCCTCGAGGCCGCGCGCGCCGCCGGGGTGCGGCGCCTGATGTTCGCCGGGAGCTCGTCGGCCTACGGCAACACGCAGGTCTCGCCGAAGCACGAGGCGCTGCCGACCGTCCCCCTCTCGCCGTACGCCGTCGCCAAGGTCGCGAGCGAGCACTACGTGCGCATCTACGCCGAGCTCCACGGGCTCGAGACGCTGACCCTCCGCTACTTCAACGTGTTCGGTCCGCGCCAGGACCCGAACGGCGCCTACGCGGCGGTCATCCCGCGTTGGATCGAGGCCGCGCTCACCGGGCGACCGCTGACGATCCACGGCGACGGCCTGCAGACCCGCGATTTCGGCTACGTCGCGAACGTCGTCCACGCGAACCTCCTCGCCGCGACGACCCCGCGCAAGCTCTCGGGCGAGATCGTGAACGTCTCGTGCGGCGAGTCGGTGAGCCTGCTCGAGCTCGCCGACGCCATCGCCGAGGAGGCCGGCGGTAACGTCGAGCGGGTGCACGGCCCCGCGCGCGCGGGCGACGTGCGCGACTCGCTCGCCGACATCCGCCGCGCCCACGAGCTGCTCGGCTACGAGCCGCAGGTGCACTGGCGCGAGGGGCTGCGCCGCGCGCTCGAGGCCCTGCGCGCGGAGCTGCGGCCGTGAGGAGCATGACCGGCTACGGCGTGGGCGAGGCCGCGACCCCCGCGGGGCGCCTGATCGTCGAGATCAGGGCGGTCAACCACCGCTTCCTCGACGTGCGCGTGCGCGCGCCGCGCGAGCTCGTCGATCTGGTCCCCTTCTCCGAGCAGCTCGCGCGCGAGCGGCTGGCGCGCGGGCGCATCGAGATCGGCATGCGCCTCGACGGCGGCTCGGGCTCGCCCATCACGCTCGACGTCGCCCGGGCGCGGGCGGCGTATGGCGCGCTCTGCGCGCTGCGCGACGAGCTCGCTCCTGCCAGCGAGGTGCCGCTCTCGCTCTTGTCGGTCGTGCCCGACCTCTTCGTGTCGTCGAGCGAGCAGCAGCGCGACGCGCTGCGGGTGGCGTTCCGCGCGTGCTTCGATCTCGCGCTCTCGGCGCTCGACAAGATGCGCCGCGACGAAGGGCGCGCGCTCGCCGACGACCTGCGCGCGCGGCTCGCCTCCGTGCGAAGGGGGGCCGACGCGATCGCGACGCGGGTGCCGGCGATCGTCGAGGGGTACCAGAAGCGCCTCAAGCAGCGCGTCGGGCGGCTGCTCGGCGAAGGGGTGCACCTCGACGCCGGCCGCCTCGAGCAAGAGACGGCGCTGCTCGCCGATCGCGCCGACGTCTCCGAGGAGCTCACGCGCCTGTCGTCCCACTGCAGTCAGTACGAGGCGCTCCTCGACCACGGCGACGCGGTCGGGCGGCGGCTCGACTTCCTGCTCCAGGAGATGGTCCGCGAGGTCAACACGATCGGCTCCAAGGCCCAGGACGCCGAGGTCGCGCACCTGGTCGTCGACGTGAAGAGCGAGCTCGAACGGATGCGCGAGCAGGTGCAGAACGTCGAGTAGGCGCGCGGCCCGATTGCGGCCCCACCCCCGCGCGGCGATCGTGCGCGGCCATGGTGGGCGACGTGATGGCGGAGCTGCGGGCCGGCTCGGACGACTTCCTGCTGATGATCCTGTCGTCCCCCTCGGGCGCCGGCAAGACGACCCTCTGCAACAAGCTGCGCCAGGAGTTCCCCGCCCTCGCCTTCTCCGTCTCGCACACCACGCGCAAGCCGCGCCCCGGTGAGCAAGACGGGCGCGAGTACCATTTCGTGAGCGAGGCCCACTTCCGCGAGCTCGTCGACGAGGACGCGTTCGCCGAGTGGGCCGAGGTGCACGGCAACCTGTACGGCACCTCGCTCGCCGAGATCGAGCGCGCGAAGAAGGACGGCGCGATCGGCATCCTGTTCGACATCGACTTCCAGGGGGCGCGGCAGATCCGCGCGCGCGTGCCCGAGGTCATCTCGGTGTTCATCCTCCCGCCGTCGCTCGAGGAGCTCGCGCGCCGGCTGCGCTCGCGCGCGAGCGACGACGAGCCGACGGTGCAGCGCCGCCTCGCCAAGGCGCAGCTCGAGATTTCGAACTACTCGATGTTCGACTACCTCGTGGTGAACGACGACCTCGAGACGGCCTTCGAGCGGATGAAGTCGATCCTCGTCGCCGAGGGGGCGCGCCGGCTGCGCAAGGCGTCGCTCGCCGAGTCGCTGCTCCGCCGCGGGCGGCTGTGATGCGCCGGCCCGTCGACGGCGGAGCGCGACGAAGGTAGAGCGCGCGAGATGACCGTCGAAGGCGCGTACGCGACGTCGAAGTACCGAGTCCCGGAGATCGAGCACCGCTACGGCGCGCACGTCCACCTGATCGACGACCCGGTCGCCTGGACGCTGCTCGCGCGGCTGTGCGCGCGCGAGACCGGGCAGCCCGAGGTCGGGCGGCTGGTGCGCGCGCTCTACGAGACGATGTGCCGCGCCGTGTTCGCCGCCGAGCTGCCGCGCGCGCGCGTCGACGTGCCGACGCGCATGGTCTCGTCCTCGCCGCAGGCCGTCTATCGAGGCCTGGCGATCGCCCGCGCGACCAAGGTCGTCACCGTCGGCATCGCGCGCGCCGGCACCGTGCCCTCGCAGATCTGCTACGAGCAGCTGAACGAGCTGCTCGACCCCTCGCTCGTGCGCCAGGACCACCTGTTCATGAGCCGCACGACCAACGAGGCCGGCGAGGTCACCGGCGCGACCTGGCACGACGCCAAGATCGGGCGCGACGTCGACGATCGCATCGTGATCCTCCCCGACCCGATGGGCGCGACCGGCGCCTCGATGTCGAGCGCGATTCGCCACTACGAGACGGCCCTTTCGGGCAAGCCGAAGAAGGTCGTCGCGATGAACCTCATCGTGACCCCCGAGTACCTGCGGGCGCTCACCGAGCAGCACCCGACGGTGGAGATCTATGCGTTCCGCGTCGACCGCGGCCTCTCCTCGCCCGAGGTGCTCGCGACCGTCCCCGGCGAGCGGTGGCACGAGGAGCGCGGGCTCGACTCGCACCAGTACATCGTCCCGGGCGCCGGCGGCGTCGGCGAGCTGCTGAACAACGCGTGGGTGTGAAGCGTCAGCGCCTTCGTCGCGCGATCAAGAGCCCCAGCGCTCCCAGCCCCGCGAGCAGGCCCCAGCTGTCGCCGCCGCGCGCGGACGTCTCGCACGCGCAGCCTCCGCCGCCGGTGACCGAGGGGTTCGCCTGGTTCGGCCCGGCGTCACCCGCGGGGGCGACGCACGCCGTGGCGAGATCGAGCGGCTTCGCCGCCTTCTTGCCGGGGAAGTCGATCGGCGTCGCGTAGTTGCCGGTGTTGAGCAGATCGTGGTGATAGGTCGGCCACTCGACGACGCCGTTCTCGCGCCCCTCGGTGTGCCAGGCGTAGACCCAGCCATCGCGCGACCCCGAGACGACCTCGAGCTTGCCGTCGCCGTCGATGTCGCCGACCGTCGGCGAGGGGATGACCCACTGCCCGGTGAACTTCGGGAAGCCCGCGGCCTCGGTGCCGCACGCGTTGAAGGCGCGCACGTAGTAGCCGCCCGTGCCGACGATCACCTCGGGGTAGTCGTCGCCGTCGACGTCCGCGACCGTCCCGTTGTGGAAGAAGGTGTAGTCCTCGATGATCGCCGGCGAGCCCGGGAACATCTTCAGGCACGGCGACGGGACGCCCGGCGCGCAGTCGGTCGAGGGCTGTCCGCTCCACATCGAGGCCTGCTGCTCGTAGGGCTGCCGCCCGCTCGATTGCAGGGCGAGCGCGAGGAAGAACGACGCGCCGTAGGCGATGATGTCCGGCTTGCCGTCCTGATCGAGGTCACCGATCGTCGGCTGTGAGAAGACCGGGATCATGTTGTTCCCCTCGAGATTGTTCGGGCTGACGTACAGGCGCCCGAAGGTCGGATCGAGGGTGACCGGCACGTTGGTCGGCACTGCGCCGTTGACCTTGGCGTTCTGCGGGTGCGCCGGCAGCACCAGCGGCGTCGCGCCCGTGCCGTGGAAGATCACCTCCGGCTTCCCGTCGCCGGTCATGTCGGCCATCATGCCGGCGCTGACGATCCCCTCGCCGACGAGCGGGAAGAGCTTGAAGCTCGAGGAGATCACCGGCCAGCCTTCGACGAACGGTGAGCCCGGCGTCTTGCTCCCGCGCCCGTCGACGACGAAGAACGCCCCGAGCGTGCCGTCGTTGCCGAGGTACTGGTTCGAGCCGACGCCGATGTCGGGGATGCCGTCGCCGGTGAGGTCGCCGAGCGCCGGCGTCGTGATGATGCGCGAGTGGAGGCACGGTCGGCCGCTCGCCTGCGCGGTGCACAGGCGCGGATCGTTGCCCGTGAGGTCGCCGTCGTAGTGGACCTCGACGGGCCAGCCGTCGAGCGGCGTGCCGTCGCCGTGGAAGACGTAGATGTGCCCGTCGAACGCGGCGCTGATGACGTCGAGCCTGCCGTCCTTGTCCAGGTCGGCGAGCGAGATCGACGCGACGGCGCCGCGCGCGATCGGGTGCTGCTCGTCCATGCACATCGTGCCGGCGGGGAGCGCAGGCGCCACGCCGCGCGGGCACGAGGGGACGTCGGGGAGACGGATCGGCCAGTTGCCGCCGAGCGGCGTGCCGTCCAAGTGGAGCGCGTAGAGCGTGCCGGCGTAGGTGCCGAACACGATCTCCTTCTTGCCGTCGCCGTCGATGTCGCCGATCGCGGGCGACCCGGGGGGCAGCGACTCGCGCGCGAGGTCGCGCTTCATGTCGCCGCGCGTGTACGCGTTGGTCGCGCCGGCGCCCGTGTAGTGCGCGACGAAGCCGCCGAGCTCCGCGCCGTCTTGCAGGCCGTCGACGTAGCGCGTCTTGAACGACCAGAGCTCCTGACCGTTCCCCTTGTATGCGTGCAGCACGCCGTCCGAGGTCGGGTAGAGCACCTCGCGCTTGCCGTCGCCGTCGAGGTCGACGAGGCGTGGGGAGCCCTCGCCGGAGGCGCCGAGGTACTTCGGCCAGCCATCGACGATCGTCGGGTCGTTCACGATGTAGTACGTGCGCCGCACCTCGCCGGGCACGTCGCCGATGGTCCCGCCGTAGTGCGCGGTGGCGCGGATGCGCACGGTGATCGCGTAGCGGTTCTCGACCTCGCCCGGGTTGTCGATGTCGGGGATGTCCGAGAGCTTGAGGTACGCGAGCGGCGCGCCGTCGGCGCCGAGCGCGGGGGCGCTGCCGCCGGGGTGCGACGGGATCGTCGCGATCGGCTTGTACAGATCTTCGTCGGGCTCGACGCCGGGCGCCCACTCGACGATCGCGTCGAAGGTCGAGGCGCGCGCAGCCCGAATGAGGCCGTTGAGCGGCACGTCGGTGGTCTGCTTGTTCTTGTAGATGACGGTGAACCACGTCGGCGAGACGACGTCGACCTCGGGGGGCAGCTTGCCGTCGGCGATCATCTTCATCGCCTTGCCCACGTTCAGGCGGCCGTAGCCGAAGCGCTGCGAAAAGGTCGCCTTCGACGGGTAATACATGCTCGGGTCGTAGCCGGGGGCGTTCGGGTCGTAGGACTCCGGCACGTTGATGAGATCCGCGCTCTCGATCAGGAGCTGACGGACCTCCTCGGCGGTGAGGTCGGTGATGCCCGACTTGAGCGCCATCGAGTAGATCATCCCGGCCGTGCCGGAGGTGCGCCCCGTCGCCTCGGACGCGCAACCCTCGCCCGACGCCGACAGCTGCTTCTCGCCGCCGAAGTTCGAGCACGGGTGGAAGTTCAGGTAGGTGCTCGCCTGCGAGGGCTCGTTGTTGTCGGGGTGGATCGCGTGCACCACGACGGTGTGGCTCGCGGCCGCCGGCATGTTGTGATGACGGCTGTTCTCGTCGGCCGAGGAGGTGACGACCGTGACGTGCTTCGAGTACGCGTAGTCGATCGCCGCGCGCGAGAAGTTCGATTGGTTCACCGTGCCGAGGGCGCACTGGATGACGCTCACGCCGTTGTCGGCCGCGTAGACCGCGGCCTTGGCAAAGCCCTGCACGTCGGTGATGAAGCTGTCGCCCACGCGCAGCGGCACGAAGCGGCACCTCGGGCACACCCCCTCGCCCCCTTGCCCGTTGTTCGCCTCGCCGACCGAGTCGTTCGCCTCGCCGGTGCCGTGCCCGTAGCGCGTGTCGTCGTAGGGATCGTTGTCGTCCTTGAAGAAGTCCCAGCCGCAGATGTCGTCGACGTAGCCGTTGCCGTCGTCGTCCTTGCCGTCGCTGAACAAGATGATGAGGTCGCCCGGGTCGAGCAGCCCGTTGGCGTTCGCGTCGGTCAGCGGCCCCGCGGTGGTCTTGCCGGTGAGCGTCCCCTTCGCCGAGGCCTCGTAGTCGTACATGTCGAAGACGCCGTCGCCGTTGCAGTCGAGGCCGGCGAGCGCCCCGGCGCCCCCGCACGGCGCGCCCGTGTCGGTGAGCGGCTTCGCGTTGACGAGCTCCTTCTCGTTGAGCGCCGCCTTGTGCACGAGCTCGCGCTCGTCCCACTTGATGCCGCTGTCGGTGACGGCGATCTTCACGCGCGGATCGCCGATGCTGTAGGTCCACGCGACGTCGACGCTCATGCCGGTCGCCGTCTCGGCCTGCCGGTATGGGTGCTGCGCGTCGTGCGCGGGGATCCAGCTCCAGTACTGCCAGGTGCCGCCGGTGCCGCCGTTGGCGACCGGGTTGCCCTTCGAGTCGTGCGGCCCGTAGCCGGGGTCGTTCGGCCAGTTGGCGGGGTCCTTCAGCTGGTCCTGCGTCGCGCCTGGCGGCGGGGGCCACGAGGCCCGCGCCTCGCGCTGATCGAGGAGCACGAGCGAGAGCAGCGCGGGGGCGAGGAGCAGGGCGCGCGAGGAAGAGAAGCGAGGACGCCGCATCGTCAAAAAGTACCAGGCGGCCGCGGATCTCTACAGCGAACGTTCGCGGTCGACGCACCGCGCGCGGCGCACCTCCGCGCACCCGCGTCCGGTGTGCGACGCGTCGCGGCGGCGACAAAACGCGCCGAGGCGGGGCGCGATCGCTCGCGGCCCCGCCTCGACGGACCTCAACGAGCGCCGACGATCAGGCGCGCGCCGAGCGCCCGGCCTTCGACGCGCCGTTCTTCGACGCGCCGTTCGCGGCCTTGAGCTGCTTCGAGAAGGCCGCGGCGAGCTCCTCGGCGCGGTTGGTCTTCTCCCAGCTGAACTCCTTGCGGCCGAAGTGGCCGTAGGCGGCCGTCGACTTGTAGATCGGCTTGAGCAGGTCGAGCTGATCGATGATCGCCTTCGGGCGCATGTCGAAGTTCTTCAGGATGTAGGCGCCGAGCGCGTCGTCGGCGACGAGGCCCGTGCCGAAGGTGCGAACGTAGACGCCGACCGGCTGCGCGACGCCGATGGCGTAGGCGATCTGCACCTCGCAGCGGCGGGCGAGCCCCGAGGCGACGATGTTCTTCGCCACGAAGCGCGCGTAGTAGGCGGCCGAGCGATCGACCTTGGACGGGTCCTTGCCCGAGAAGGCGCCGCCGCCGTGGCGGCCCATGCCGCCGTAGGTGTCGACGATGATCTTGCGGCCGGTGACGCCGGCGTCGCCGAAGGGCCCGCCGATGACGAAACGGCCGGTCGGGTTGACGAAGATCTTCGTGTTCTTGTCGACCAGCTTGGCGGGGACGACCTTCTTGATGACGGTCTCGGTGATCGCCTCTTTGATCGTCTTGTACTTCACGTCCTCGGAGTGCTGGGTCGAGACGACGATCGCGTCGATGCGCGAGGGCTTCCCCTCGTCCTCGTACTCCACGGTCACCTGGGTCTTGCCGTCGGGGCGCAGCCAGTCGAGCTCGCCCTTCTTGCGGACCGCGGCGAGCCGGCGCGCGAGCGCGTGCGCCGTCTGGATCGGCATCGGCATGAGCTCGGGGGTCTCGTCGCAGGCGAAGCCGAACATGAGCCCCTGGTCGCCGGCCCCCTGCTCCTTGTGGAGCCCCTCGCCCTCGGTCACGCCCTGCGAGATGTCGGGCGACTGCTTCTCGATCGCCGCGAGCACCGCGCACGTGTGCGCGTCGAAGCCCATGTCCGAGTGGGTGTAGCCGATCTCCTTGATCGTCTCGCGGATCACGACGGGCAGGTCGATCCACGCCTTGGTGGTGACCTCGCCGGCGACGACCGCCATGCCCGTCTTCACCAGCGTCTCGCAGGCCACGCGGGCCCTTTTGTCCTGCGCAATGATGCCGTCGAGGATCGCGTCGCTGATCTGGTCGCAGACTTTGTCCGGATGCCCCTCGGTGACCGACTCCGAGGTGAACTGATAACGGCTCATCGCAGCTCCTTTTCGAGGATCGAGGCCCTGTTATGGGGCGGTGACCAGCACCGCCGCCGGCGCCCGTGGGCGCCAATCGGGGTTGCTTAGCTCCGGCGCGGCGCACGACTACGTGAACGGCACCGGGGCGCGAGTTCGTACGACGCGAGGGGCGCCTCGTCAACGTCGCGCCGGTTCGTCATCCGGCGGCGGGCGGTCGCCTTCGGCCGGGGCCCACGAGGAAGACCTCGTAGCTGATCTGGCGCGTCCCCTCGGGACGGATGATCCGCTCCTCGGTGAACAGCGCGCGGACCTGCTTTCGAATCTCCACGAGCTCCTCGCTCATGAACAGCTTCGCGACCCAAGCGCCGCCGGGGGCCAAGAGCGCCTCCGCGATCTCGAGCGTGCGACGGACGAGCTCGGCGCTGCGCGCTTGGTCGGTGAAGCGGTTGCCCGTCGTCGACGGGGCCATGTCGGACAGCACCACGTCGTAGGGGGCCCCCTCGCGCAAGAAGGCGAACGTCGACCCGTCGCGATCGAACGCGTCGCCCGCGATCGCGATCGCGTTCGGCGGCATGGCGATGGCGAGCGTCGTGAGATCGACGCCGCGCACGCTCCCCTTGGCGCCGACGCGCTTGGCTGCGTACAGGAGCCACGAGCCGGGGGCGCAGCCGAGATCGAGCACGCGCTGGCCGGAGCGCAAGAGGCCGCAGCGGCGGTCGATCTCCTCGAGCTTGTAGACCGAGCGCGCGGGGTACCCCTCGCTCTTGGCCCGCAGGGTCAACGCGTCGGGGCGGGCGTAGGGGTTCTTCATCGGCTTGCGGCTCATCGGCGTCGCGCCTCGTGGGCGACCTCGCCCCGTTCGGGGGCGCGTGAGCTCGGAGGGGGCGCCGAGCTGCGCATCGATTCGGACGAGGCATCCGCGGCCGTGGCGGCCGGCAGGAAGACCCGGACGACGGTCCCTTCGAGCGCCCGACTCTTGATGCCGAGCACCCCGCCGTGCGCGGTCACGATGCGATCGCAGATGGCCAGGCCGAGCCCGGTGCCGGCGGGGCGCGTCGTGAAGAACGGCGTGCGCGCACGCGAACGGACGATGGTGTCCATCCCCTCGCCCGTGTCGGCGACCTCGACCGCGACCCCGTCGCGCCCGTCCTCGCTCACGGCGAGCAGCCGCACCGTGAGCGTGCCGCCCTCGGGCATCGCCTGGCAGGCGTTCTGCACGAGGTTGTCGAGCACCTGCCGGATCAGGTTCGCGTCGCCGTGCGTCTCGGGGAGCTCGGCGCCGCGCCCCTCGCGCTCGAGGCGCAGCCGCGGATAGGCGTTCGCCAGCTCGCACGCCTTGCCCACCAGCACGTCGAGGTCGAGGCGCTGCGGCTCGATGTGGATCGGGCGCGCGTAGCGGAGCAGATCGCCGACGAGGTGGTTCAGGTGCGCCGTCTCCTCGTCGAGGATGGCGAGCAGCGTCTGCCGGTCGTCGTCGCTGGCCCCGGCGCGCCGCAGCCCGGCGACGGCGTTGCGGATGACCGCGAGCGGGTTGCGCACCTCGTGCGAGACGACGGCCGCGAGCTCCCCGATGACGGCGAGCTGCTCCTTGCGCACGAGCTGCTCCTGCGCCGCGCGCAGCTCCTCGTAGGCGCGCCGGAGCTTGTGCGCGCGCTTGCGCAGCTCGGCCGCCTTGGCGTCGAGCGCGGCGGCGAAGCGCTCGTAGCGACCGAAGAGCGTGTACGAGAAGCTCAGAGCGAAGACGCCGAAGGCGTGCTCGGTGACGGTCAGGCCGCGCACGACCCCCTGCACGACGAGCACGTCGTTGACCACGGCGACCGTGAGGATCGCCGCGCCCGCCAGCGCGAGGCGCGCTTCGCGCTTGCCGTCGCGCAGCGCCTTGACGAGCAGCGCCACGACGAGCGTCGCGCAGAGGATGAAGAAGAAGTACAGCGCGAAGCTCGCCGGCCTCGGCTGCCACCATCGGCTCACGTGCGTGAGCGAGCCGAGCGTCACGACGCGCGGCCGCAGCCGCGAGGAGAAGAAGAGCCCCCCCGCGTTCGCGGCGGCCATCGCCGCGGACACGCCGAGGCCGGCTATGGTGAGCCCGCGGTGCACCCGCGCCTCGACCTCCGCATAAGAGAGCGCCGACTCGAGCGAGGCGACCCCGACGATCAGCGCCGGGTACACCGCGCGCGTGATCCACGTCGCGGCGCGGGCGTCGTTGGCGACGTGGAAGTTCAGGCCGAGGAACGCGACGTAGACGGCCATCGCGCCCGAGGCGAACGCGAAGATGCCGAACTCGCGCGACTCTCGCGAGCGACGCGCCGAGAACAGCCCGAAATAGGCTGCCAGGGTCGCGTAGACACCGCTCTCGGCGAAGGCCGCGCCCGCCAGCAGATCCATGCGTTCGCGGCCGTCGCGCCGACTACGCGGCGCCGACGCCCCCCCCCTCGCGAAGTCCGAGCTCCTTCATTTTGCGATGACG
>JAJXTK010000083.1 GCA_021783935.1 Myxococcales bacterium
GCTCCTCGTCGGCCGACAGTCGACGCGCCAGCGCGCCGAGCTCCGCAGCCGTGGTCGGGATCGAGCCGCGCTCGACGACCGTCCCCTCGGCGTCAAGCACGCAGTACACGGTTGCTACGCTGTGGACGTCCAATCCAAGATAGCGCATGCCCCCTCCGTCGGGCCGAGCACGGCATGCCGGCTCGACCGGCTCTGGCTCGAGCCCCGCGCTCGAAGCCCTCGGTCCCCAATCGTGGGACGTGTGCCGGCCCGACGCGAGGAGGCACTGCCTCGGGGCGGCGGCGCGGCTACAGACGCATCATGGGATCTAGCCCCCGAGTGCGCGCGCTGGTGTCGGCGCGATGGATCAACGCCGCGCGACGTCGGGACATGCACGGGCACGTCGCAGCGCCCGACGTTCAACAGCGTCGAGATCGGCGTCCGTCTCTGACGACTACGCCTGCACACGCGCAGAGAGCCCCGAGCCGGAGCCGGAGGCCGAGCGCCGGGGTGTCGATGACGGCCTCGTCGCGAGGGAAGCAGGCGAACATGCCGGCCTCGGCCTTCACCGCGACGAGCTGCGGCGCGCGCCAGCCGATCGGCGGGGCGCGGGCGTCGTCGGCGCAGACCTCGTCGTCACCCGCGCGGGACGATGCCAGACCCCCGCGCGAGGCTACTCGGCCGCCTGCTCCTCGCGCGCGAACTGCAGCCGATAGAGCCGCGCGTAGATGCCGCCGTGCGCCAGGAGCTCCTCGTGCGTGCCGACCTCGGCGACCCTCCCCTGGTGCATCACAACCACGCGATCGGCCTCGCGGATCGTCGACAGGCGGTGCGCGATGACCAGCGAGGTGCGCCCCTCGATCACCGCGTGCAGGGCGCGCTGCAGGCGCCGCTCGGTGTCGCTGTCGATGCTCGCCGTGGCCTCGTCGAGGATGAGCATCGGCGGATCGCGGTAGAGCGCGCGCGCGAAGGCGACCAGCTGGCGTTCGCCGGTCGACAGGCCGCCGCCGCGCTCGCCGACCTTCGCGTCGAGCCCCTCCGGGCGCGCGAGGAACAGATCGAGCGCGTCCACGCGCCGCAGCGCCTCCTCGACGCGCGCGCGATCGGGGCGCTCCTCGCCGAGCGCGACGTTGCTCGCGATGGTTCCCGAGAAGAGCATCACGTCCTGCGGCACGACGGCGAAGCGCCGGCGCAGCTCGTGACGATCCCACGCGCGGACGTCGCGCCCCTCGACGCGCACCACGCCCCCCTCGCGCTCGTAGAGGCGCAGGATCAGCGAGGCGATGGTCGTCTTGCCGGCGCCGGTCGCGCCGACGACGGCGATGCGCTCCCCCTTGCGCGCGTGGAGGTCGACGCCGCGCAGCGCGGGGCTCCCCCTCTTGTACGAGAAGTGGACGTCGCGCAGCTCGATCGCGAGCGCGGCGTCGCCGTCCGGCGCGACCTCGAGGCCGGCCTCGCGCGGCGCGGGGGCGTCCTCGACGTCGGGGGTGTCGAGGAGCTTGAAGACGCGCTCGGCGCCGGCCATCGCCGACTGCAGCAGCGTGTAGCGGGCGGCGAGGTCGCGGATCGGGACGAAGAGCTGCTCGAGGTACTGCATGAACGCGACGAACGTCCCGAAGCTCACAATCCCGACGCCGAGCCGCGCGCCGCGCAAGCCGGCGAACCAGAGGATGAGCGCGGCGCTCAGGATCGCGAACCCCTCGACGAGCGCGTCGAGCAGCGAGTCGTAGAGGATCGCCCGGTAGTTCGCGACGCGAAAGCCGTCGTTCTCGAGGTCGAATTCGGCCTGCACCGCGCGCTCGCGCCCGTAGGCCTGCGTGATCGCCACCCCGTTGACCTGCTCGCCGAGGTAGGCGTTGAGGCGCGCGATGCGCCCGCGGATCTCGCGGAAGGCGTCGCGCGATCGCCGGCGGATCCAGTTGGCCGCGATCGCGAGCGGCGGCAGGCCGAGCAGCGCGATGGCGGCGAGGCGCCACTCGATCGAGACCATCATCGCGATGATCAAGAGCAGCGAGAGCAGATCGCCGACCGCGTTGAGCGCGCCCGAGGCGAAGAGCTCCGAGAGCGCGTCGACGTCGTTGGTCACGCGCGTGACGAGGCGCCCGACCGGCTGGCCGTCGAAGTAGGCGAGCTTGGTGCGCTGCAGCAAGCCGAAGACGTCGTCGCGCAGATCGCCCATCGCGCGCGCGCCGGCGAGCTGCATCGCGTACATCTGCGCGAAGCGCCCGAAGTACTCGGCCGCGACCACGACGAGGTAGGCGAGCGCGGCGAGGTCGATGACGTGCGTGTTGCCCTTGAGGGCCCCCTCGTCGAGCGCCCACTTCATGATGCGCGGGCGCGCGATCACGAGCAGCGACACGAGCGGCAACAGCGCCATCGAGACCACGAGCGTGGGCCCGTGCGGCCTCACGTACGGCCAGGTGCGGCGCAGCAGCTCGAGGTCGACCGCCCTGCCGAGCTGCTCGTCGTCCGCCCCTCCCGGGCGGTCCGACGGCGAGGCGACGACCGCCCAGGCCTTGCTCGTGCGAGGCTCGGGCGCGCCCGGCGCCGCGCTCACGCGCCCACCTCGCCCGCGGCGATCGGCGCCGAGCTCGGCAGCTCCTCGATCGCGGTGTGCGCGAGCGCGTCCATCTCGCTCGCGACCGCCTGCTCCTCGGCGAAGCGCGCGTAGAGGCCGTGGCGCCCGAGCAGCTCCGCGTGCGTCCCCTCTTCGACGACCTTGCCGTGATCGAGCACGATCACGCGGTCGCAGCGGCTCGCGGCCGCCACGCGGTGGGTCACCAGCACCACCGTGCGCGCCCTCGCCTGGCGCTCGATGGCGTCGAGGATCGCCGCCTCGGTCTTCGCGTCGACCGCGCTGAGCGGATCGTCGAGCACCAGGATCTGCGGCTCGCGCAGCAGCGCGCGCGCCAGGGCCACGCGCTGGCGTTGCCCGCCCGAGAGCTGCACGCCGCGCTCGCCGACGACGGTGTCGAGGCCGTCGGGGAAGCCGCGCACCTCGTCGAGCACGAACGCCTCGGCGAGCGCCCGCTGGATCTTCGCCTCGGCCGCGGCCGACTCCGGGCCGTCGCCCGCGTCCTCGGCGCGCTCGAAGTCGATCGCGAAGCCGACGTTGCGCCGCACCGTGGTCGAGAAGAGGAAGGCGTCCTGCTGCGCGTAGCCGATGGCGCGGCGCACCGACTCGAGCGGCAGCTCGCAGACGTCGACCCCGTCGAGGAAGATCGTCCCCGGCGGCGTCGGCAGCAGCCGCGGCAGGAGCGTGGCGAGCGTCGACTTGCCCGAGCCGGTGCGGCCGACGATGGCGAGCGATCGCCCGGCCGGGACCTCGAAGCCCACGTCGTCTAGCACGAGGCGCTCGCCGTGCCCGAAGCGGAGCCCATGTACGCGCAGCGCCCCCTCGACGCGCGCGGGCCCGGGGCGCGCGCCGTCGACGACCTCGGGGCTCGCGGCGAAGACCTCGGCGAGGCGCGAGTACGACGCGCGGCCGCGCTGCACGATCGCGAGCATGAAGCCGAGCGCCATGGTCGGCCACGCCAGGCGCCCGAGCGCCGAGAGGAACGCGACGAACGAGCCCGGCGAGAGCTCGTGCGTCACCACCATGCGGCCGCCGTACCAGAAGACGACGAGCGTGCCGACGGTGCCGAGCAGCCCCGCGATGGGGCCCATCATGCCGCGCAGGCGCGCGATCGCGAGGCTCTTGTCGACGTAGTCGGCGTTGACCGCCGCGAACGTCTTCGCCTCGGACTCCTCGAGCGCGAAGCTGCGCACGACGCGGACGCCGGCGACGTTCGCCTGCACGCGCTCGCTCATCGCGCCGAGCGCGTCCTGGCTCTGGCGCGTGCGCGTGTAGAGGTTGCGCGAGAAGCCGCGCGTCAGCAGGATCAGCGGCGGGTAGACGACGAGCGAGGCGATCGTCAGCCGCGGCGAAAGGCCGACCATGACGGCGATGGCCGAGGCGAAGGCGGTCGCCGTGTTGATCACGTTCAGCGCGCCGAAGCCGAAGAGCAGGCGCACCTGGGTGAGGTCGTTGGTCGAGCGGCTCATCACCTCGCCCGCCGACATTCGACGGAAGAACGAGGGGCCGAGCGTGTGCAGCTTGGCGAGCAGCGCGCCGCGCAGGTCGTACTCGATGTCGCGCCCCGTGTTGAACAGCACCACGCGCGAGCGCACGCGCGTGACGACGGCGAGCACGACCGAGGCGGCCACGAGCAGCCCGGCCGTGGTCGCGTCGTGGAAGCGCCGCGCGCCGAGGTCGTCGACGCCGCGCTTGAGCAGCAGGTCGATGCCGGCGCGCAGCGCGTTGAAGCCGACGAGGTAGGCGGCTCCGTGCGCGAATTGCGGCAGGTGGTGCTTCAGCTGGCCGTCGAGGGTCGTCGGCGCGGCGTGGGAAGGGGCTGACATCGAGCGGCGGCGGGGCGGCGGGCAGGCGCGCGTTGGTGTGGATGTCGACGCGACCGCAGGCGTCACGCCGCCACCAACCATCGCGGCGACGGCGCCGAAAGGGGGAGAGCGGCCGACGCGGCGCCGCATCGTAAGGAGCGCGCCCGGTCTCCCCGGCGCCCGTGGTGCCAACTTGAGAGAGCACTCGACCGTCCTCGTCGTGATCGCGCTGGCGGCCGCCGCCGCGTTCGCGTTCGCGTGGGCGCTCGGGGCGACGCGCGCGCGGGCTCGAGCGCGCACGGAGCGCGAGGACCTCGGCGCGGCCCTCGAGGCGTCCGAAGCCGTGTCGGCCGCGCTGAGCGAGGAGGCGCTCTTCTTGTCGGCCGTCCTCTCGGCCGTCGACACCGCCATCATCATCTTCGATCGCGACGGCCGCGTCCGCTTCGTCAACGTTCGCTTCTCCGCCTTCTTCGGCGTGCCCACGGTCGAGGTCGTCGGCCGCTCGCTCGAGACGCTGCACGCGCGAATCGCCCCCTGCTTCGTCGACGTCGACGCGTTCGGCCGGCACGCTGCGCTCGAGGACCGGCGACGGGTGAGCGACGGCGAGCCCGCGCGCCTCTCGGGGCTGCCGATCGCCGACGAGACCGAGCTCATCGTCGCGAGGCCCAAGCGGCGCGTGCTGCGTTGGAGCACGCGGCCTGTGCTGCAAGGGACGCTGCGCGTGGGCGTGCTGACGCTCTTCCGCGACGTGACCGCGGAGCGCGACGCCGAGGACGCGCGCGAGCGGCTCCTCGACGAGCTCTCCGCGCAGGCGCGCACCGACGCGCTGACCTCGCTCGCGAACCGCCGCGCGGCCAGCGCCGCCCTCGGCACGGAGATCGATCGCGCGCGGCGCTACGGGCGCCCGCTGTCCGTCGTCGAGTTCGACCTGGATCACTTCAAGGACGTCAACGACCGCCACGGCCACGACGCCGGCGACAAGGTGCTCGTGGCCTTCGCCGACGTGCTCCGGGCCACCGCGCGCGCCACCGACGTCGTCGCGCGGTGGGGCGGCGAGGAGTTCCTCGCGATCGTCTTCGAGGCCGACGCGGAGGCCGCGCGCGTGTTCGCCGAGCGCGTCCGCACCGAGCTGCGCGCGCGCTCGCCACTGTCGAGCGTCCCCGGCGCGCGGGGCCCCCTCACGGTCTCGGCGGGGGTCGCCTCGCTCGGCCCGGCCGACGACGCCGACTCGCTGCTTCGCCGCGCCGATCGCGCCCTCTACGCAGCGAAAGCGGGGGGCCGCGATCGGACGACGCTGGCCGCTTGATCAGGTCGACCGACGGCTGGACAGGTGCGTCAAGCGACTCGACGGCGTGGCCACGCCGAGCCGATGGCGTACAGTGAGCGATAGGTTCGTCTCGCTTCTGGCCCCCCGGAGGACTCGCCCCGAACGACCGTGGGCGCGACGAACGCGCGCGAGGGCCGATGCTGCCGGGTCAAGGCGAAGAGCTGCTGATCCCGTTCCCCGGTGGCGCCACGCGCCAGACGGTGCCGATCGCGACCAAGTTCCGCAGCACGTGGCTGAGCTCGTCGCTGAGGTCGCTCCGAGAGCGGGGCCTGCTCGATCGCTACCTCGGCTACCTGCCCGCGCAGCACCACGAGGCCGTGATGACGACCGTCGCCGGCGTGTGGCTGCCCACGGAGGTGGCCACGGCGCACTACGAGGCGTGCGATCGCCTCGGCCTCTCCGAGGAGGCGCAGCTCGCGATCGGCGCCGAGCTCGGCGCGCACGCGCAGGGCACCGTGCTCGGGACGGCGGTGCGCCTCGCGCGCGACGTCGGCGTGACGCCGTGGACGATCGTCTCGCGCTTCCCGCAGGTCTGGTCGCGCGTCTGGGTGGGCGGCGGCGTGGCCGTCTACAAGCTCGGCCCGAAGGAGGCGCGGCTCGAGATCGCGGGCTGGCCGTGCGCGCGCATCCCGTACCTGCGCACCGCCATGCGCGGCGTGACCGGGGGCCTCATCGAGATGTTCTGCAGGAAGGCCTTCGTCACGGCGATCCCTAAGCTCTGCGACGACCGCACCCTGGCCTACCGCTTCTCGTGGGCATGAGCCGCCGCGCCCCCGGTCGCCGTCGGGTTCGAACGTGACGAGGCGCAATCGCGGTCGATCGTGGCCCCGACGCCGCTCGACGGCGCGGCGTCGGCGACGGATACTTGGCTCGTGAACGTCCTGTCGCCACGCTGGCTGCTCCTCGCCCTCGCGCCGACGCTCGGCTGCGCCTCCATCTCTACCTCGGCCTTCGACGAGACCCCCGACGCCGCGACGACGAGCCACGACGCCATCGCCGGCAGCGACGCGATCGCGGTCGACGCGAGCGCCGACGACTCGATGCGTCCGCCGGATGACAGCGGGGTCGTCGTCGACGATACCGGGGTCGTCGTCGACGACACCGGCGTGGTCGCCAAGGACACCGGCGTCGACACCGGCAGCAGCGGCGCGGCCGTCCAGTGCGCCTCGAGCGCGGGCGGCCAAACCTGCAGCGGCGGCGATCACTGCTGCATCGGGCAGCCGAACCCGTTCAGCGGAGGCACTTACACCTGCCAGTCGCCAACGACGCCGTGCAACGGCGTCGACCTCGCGTGCTCGCAGACCTCCGACTGCCGCACGGGCGAGGTCTGCTGCGCGTCCTACAGCGGCGCCGGCGGCGGCGGCAGCGCGACGGTCGACTCGTCGGCGTGCGCGGCCCCCTCCGGGTGCACCGCGCAGACCAGCCACGTGATCCTGTGCGACCCGAGCGCGCCGAACGTCTGCCCGCAGGGGCGATCCTGCCAGCTCAGCACGTATTCGCTCCCCGGCTACTACTTCTGCCGGTAGCTCCCAGACCGACCGATCCTCTCCCGCGTCCTGCCTGGATTCGCGTCGCGCTCGACCACAGCCTGCTGACGGTCACCCTTTCCGCAGGCCGTTTCTCGACGCCCTGCGAGGCGGGGCAGCCTCGGGGTTGCGCGCGCAATCGTGGCGTGAAACCCGCTCGTTTTTGTGCGTAGCCTCGTGCATGCGTCGCGAGTAATTGCGGCCGCATGCGCACCCACGAGGAGCTCGCCCTCGGCGTCCCCGACGTCCTGTTGCCCAAGGCCGGCACCGACCTTCACAAGTGGGCGGTGATCGCCTGCGACCAGTACACCTCCGAGCCCGCGTACTGGGCGAAGGTCGCGTCGATCGTCGGTGACGCCCCCTCGGCGCTGCACGTGATCTACCCCGAGGTGTTCCTCTCGGAGCCGCACCCCGAGGCGCGCATCGCGAAGATCCGCGAGACGATGGACGGCTACCTCGACGCCGGGCTCTTCGGCGAGACCACCGGGTTCGTCTACACCGAGCGAACCGTCGGCGGCCACACGCGCCGCGGTCTGATGGCGTGCCTCGACCTCGAGCAGTACGACTTCAACAAGGGCTCCACGAGCCCGATCCGCGCCACCGAGGGGACCATCCTCGAGCGCATCCCGCCGCGCGTGCGCATCCGCGAGGGGGCGGCGATCGAGCTGCCGCACATCATGGTGCTCATCGACGACCCGGGCGACACCGTGATCGGCCCGCTGCGCGCCGCGCGCGATCGCCAGCGCCCGCTCTACGACGTCGAGCTGATGCTCGGCTCGGGCCACGTGAGCGGCCACCTCGTCGACGACGCGAGGCTCGAGGCGGGGGTCGTCGAGGCGATCGCGAAGCTCGCGCGCGCCGAGGAGTTCGCGCGCAAGTGCAAGGTCGACGCGAAGACGCCGGTGCTGCTCTACGCGATGGGCGACGGCAATCACTCGCTCGCGACGGCGAAGACGATCTGGGAGCGCACCAAGTCCGAGGCCGCAGACCAGGCGGCCGTGATGCGCTCGAAGCTCCGCTGGGCGCTGGTCGAGATCGTCAACCTGCACGATCCGTCGCTGGTGTTCGAGCCGATCCACCGCGTGCTCTTCGACCTGCGGCGCGACTTGATCGCGGCGATGCGCGAGGTCTTCGGGGCGACGCTGCGCGCGACCAAGGTCGCGTCCTTCGAGGCGCTTCGGGCGGCCGTCGACGGCCAGTCGGCGGATCGCCACGCCGTCGGCCTGTGGAGCGCCGATGGCGCGACCCTGCTCGAGATCGAGGCGCCGAGCGCGAACCTGCCGGTCGGCACGCTGCAGGCGTTCGTCGACGGCTTCATGAAGGCGAGCCCGCCCGGCGCGCGCGAGCTCGACTACGTGCACGGCGCCGAGGCCGTCGCCACGCTCGGCGCGAAGGCGGGCAACCGCGGGCTCTACCTCCCCGCGATGAAGAAGGAGGACCTCTTTCGCACGGTGGTCCTCGACGGCGCGCTGCCGCGCAAGACCTTCTCGATGGGCGAGGCGTTCGAGAAGCGCTTCTATCTGGAGGCCCGGCGCCTGGTGTGACGCTCGCAACTTGTGCCCGCGCCGCCGCGAGCGCATCCGAGGGCCGATGGCCGAACGCGACCCCGAGCACTGGCTGTACCGACTCGGCGCCGAGGAGTGGCTCCGCGCCGGCATGAGCGAGCTCGGCCAGGCGCGCGCCCGCTACGCACAGCGCGACGCGCGCGCCGGGCTCGCGAGCGCGCGGCGCGCCGCCGGCATGGCCTGGAACGCCGTGCTCGCGCTCGATGAGCCGCTCGACCCTGCCTTTGGGAGCACGTACGTCGAGCACCTCCGCGCGCTCGCGAACGGAACGCCGCACCCGGTGCCGATTCCGTCGGAGGTGCGCGACGCCGCCAAGGCTCTGCTCCACGAGCCCGAGCCGCGAGCCGGCACGCTGGTACAGCTGCTTTCCCCGCGGCACGACGCGCGGCTCGTCGACGCGGCCGAGACCATCTTGGCGGAGGCGTATGCGCGGCTGCTGCGGCGTGGGGCCATCCAGCCGAGGCGCCCCTCCGCGGGCACGGCGTAGGGCCGGCGCTCCGTCGTCACTACACCCGTTTCGGCGTGCGCCGCGCGCGTTGGTCGACGCGCTGGGCGGGCGGGGACGCTACTATCTCCGGGCTCGAATGACCGAAGCCCTCGAACCCAACGCCGCCGCCGCGCCCGCCCCGGGCCTGCGCACCCTCCGCTCGCTCATCGAAGAGCGCATCGCCTCCGGCAGGAGGTTCCACCTCGCCGAGGTCGTCTCGATCGCGGTGCCGATCTGCACCGATCTCGCGGCGCGCCACGCCGCGGGCGAGCTGGTGTTCGTGCACGCGTCGTCGATCGGCACCGGGCCCGACGGCGTTCCGCGCTACGTGCCGGCGCTCGGGCAGGTGCGCCCGACCGAGGCCGCCGACCTCGCGGCCGTCGCGCCCGAGATCCAGGCCGGCGGCAACCCGACGCCGCGCTCGAGCGTCTTCGCGCTCGGCGCGATCGTCTACGAGATGCTCACGCTCGTGCACATCACGCCGCAGATGCAGCCGCCGAGCGCGATCGTGACGGGCGTCCCGCCGATCGTCGACACGATCCTCGCCAAGGCGCTCGTCACCGACGCGGCCCAGCGCCCCGATGATCTGCCCGCGTTCGCGCAGGCCATCCACCACTTCGCGCCGAACTCCATCGCGCCGCCCCCCGCGGCCAACGAGAGCGCCTTCGAGGTCGACATCGACCTGCAGCTCTCGATGATCCCCGCCGCCTTGAAGGCGCCCGCCATGCCCGCCGTGCCCAAGGCGCCGTCGATGCCGCGCATCTCGGCCGCCGGGGGGCACGATCCGTTCGCCGCGATCGTCGTCGACGCGGCGCGCGTCTCGCAGGCCGATCCGCTCGCCGCCTCGCGCAGCAAGACCAACGAGGAGCTCTCGACGCTCAAGGCGCGCCTCGAGTCCGACCCGACGCCGCGCTGGATCGTCGTCAAGGACAAGATGGATCACGGCCCCTTCGCCGCGATCGAGCTGTTGCAGCAGATCGCGAGCGACACGTTCACCAGCGACGACGAGCTCGTCGACGCGAGCTCGGGCGCGCGCACGAAGATCCAGGATCACCCCGAGTTCTCGCGCTTCGCGCACCACGCGAACCTCAAGCGCGACAGCATCAAGGAGGCCAAGGCGGTCGTCGCCGCCGAGAAGCGCGAGAAGGCCGCCGGCGCCAGCAAGGCGATCATCGGCGTCGTCGCCGTCGCGGCCGTCATCGCGGTGGCGACGCTCGTCGCGCTCAAGATCAAGGGGCAGCACGACGAGGACGAGCGCAAGCGGCTCGCCGAGGGCGCCGAGAGCCTCAAGGGCGAGGGGAGCGTCGCCGTCGCGCAGAAGGCCAAGCCGAAGACCGGCGGCGGCGGCGGCGGCAAGGGGGGAGGCTGGGGTGGCGGCACCGACTACGACACCGCGCTCAAGAGCGCCATCGGCGACATGGACGCGGAGCTGTTGTCCCCCTCCGAGTGCGGCAACCCGATCGGCACCGGCATCGCGGCGAGCTGCGGGCTCGACGGCAAGGCCTGGGTCAAGGTCGCGATCCAGCACGGCCACGCGCTCGGCGTCACCGTCACGACCGACCCCGATCAGCCCGGCGTGAACTCGTGCATCGCGGGCAACGTGCGCGGGCTCTCGTGGCGCAACACCGGCGGCGTCTCGACGTGCACGCGGACGTTCAAGACGAAGTGAGCGCGACGCCCGCTTTACGTCCGCCTTCGCTCGCAGCATGAGGCCTCCATGTGCTCGCGCCCCCTCGCGCTGATCGTCGCGCTCGTGGCCCTCGCGGGCTGCTCGCGCGAGATCGCCGCGGGGCTCGACGAGTCGGACGCGAACCGCGGCGTGGTGTCGCTCGCGCACGCCGGGATCGACGCGGAGAAGGTCGCCGATCCGCAAGCCGAGGGGCGCTTTCGGCTGGTGGTCGGCCGCGACGATGCGACCAGCGCGATCGCCGTGCTCTCAGGCGAGGAGATCCCGCGCGCGCGCCAGGCCGCGACCAAGGACTCGCCGCTGGTCACGACCCCCGAGGCCGACCGCGCGGCGCGCGTCTCGCAGATGGCGCAGGCGATCGAGCGCACGCTCGCCTCGGTCGACGGCGTGCTCGACGCGCGCGTGCACCTCGACGTGCCGCCGGTCGATCCGCTCGCCGCCGCGCTCGCGGGCGAGGCGAAGGGGCCACGCGCCACCGCCTCGGTGCTCGTGCGCCACCGCGGCGCGAACCCGCCGATCGGGCTCGACGACGTGCGGCGCCTGGTGGCCGGCGCGGTGGCGGGGCTCGCGCCCGAGGCGGTCGCGGTCGTGGCCATCGGGGTGCCGCTGCCGTCGACGAGCGCCGATCGGCAGATCGCCTGGGTCGGCCCGATCGGCGTCTCGCGAGGCTCGCTCCCCGCCATGCGCGCCGTCGCCGCCGGCGTGCTCGGCACGATCCTCGTCTTGTCTGCGGCGCTCGTGGCCCTCGCGCTCAAGCTGCGGCGCTCGAGCCCCGAGGCGGACCTCGAGGCCGCGCGCGCGGAGCGAGGGGCGCCGCGGTGATCCGGCTCGAGCACGTCTCGAAGGCCTTCGGGCAGCCGGTGCTGCGCGACGTCACCTTGGAGGTGCCGGACGGCTGTCTCTACGGCCTCATCGGCCCTGGCGCGAGCGGCAAGAGCGTGCTGCTCAAGTGCGTCGTCGGGCTCGTGAAGGCCGACTCCGGCTCCATCGTCGTCGACGGCACCGACGTCACCCAGCTCGACGATCTCGAGCTCCAGAAGTTTCGCCTGAAGTTCGGGATGCTGTTCCAGAACAACGCGCTGTTCGACTACATGCCGGTCGGCGACAACATCGCCTTCCCGCTGCGCCGCCTCTACGACCTGCCCGAAGACGAGATCCAGGCGCGCGTCGCCGAGCGCCTCGAGCGCATGGCCCTCCCCGGCTTCGAGGGGCGCGCGGTCGGCGGGCTCTCGGGCGGGCAGAAGAAGCGCATCGGGGTCGCCCGCGCGACCGTCACGCGCGCACCGATCGTGCTCTACGACGAGCCGGCCGCGGGCCTCGATCCGGTGACCTCGCAGAAGATCTTCAACCTGCTGCGCGAGGAGCAACGTCAAGCGAAGGCGACCGTGATCATGGTCTCGAGCGACATCGACCGCTTGCTCACGGTCACCGATCGCGTCGGCATGCTCTACAAGGGGCGGCTGATCTTCGACGGCGCGACGACGGAGGCCAAGGCGAGCACGATCCCCGCGGTGAAGCAGTTCATCTACGGTCTCGACGAAGGGCCGCTCTGAGAGTAGGCATCGCCGCATGCAGCGCGCCTGGTCGGTCGACGGTGGGAAGCTCGAGCTGGTGGTCGGCGACGTCACCGCGCAGGAGACCGACGCGATCGCCAACGCGGCGAACGCCATGCTGATGGGCGGCGGCGGGGTCGACGGCGCGATCCATCGCGCGGCGGGTCCCGAGCTGCTCGACGCGCTGCGCGCGCTCAAGCGGTCGCTGCCGGGCGGCGTCTTGCACACCGGCGGCGCGGTGATCACCCCCGGCTTCCACCTCAAGGCCAAGCACGTGATCCACTGCGTCGGCCCCATCTACGAGCGCGAAGGGGACGAGGCGCCGGCGCTGCTCGCGAGCTGCTACCGCGAGGCGCTGCGGCTCGCGCGCGAGCACGCGCTGGCGTCGATCACCTTCCCGTCGATCTCGACGGGCGTGTACGGCTACCCCGTGGGTCGAGCGGCGAGCATCGCGCTCGAGGCGGTGGTCTCGGAGCTGCGCGAGCACCGCAAGCCGGGGCTCGTGCGCTTCGCGCTGTTCGACGCGGGCGTGTTCGACGCGTACGCCTCGGCGGCGTCGGCGCTCTTGCCGGAGGGGTAGCTGCAGCCCCTCGCGGCGCCTCGCAGGCCCGGGTGCTGCCGAACGGGTCGGCGCCCGACTCGTGGAGCATGATGCGGCCGGCGCCGTTCGCGTCGTAGACGAGCGCGTCGGCGGGCTCGAGCGTGCTCCGAGCTATCTTCGTCCGGCGCGTGGTCTCGTCGTAGGAGTCGTAGATCGACCACGGACGTCGCGACGGAGGCTGTCAGAGCCGCGCCGACGCCTTGCGACGCGACGGGCGAAGGAGCCACATCGCGGCGCCGAGCCCGAGGACGCCGAGGCAGGTCGCGACGGCGCCGAGCACGAACGCGACGGGCCGGTACGAGAGGACGATCGTGCGGCTCCCTGCGGGCACCGGCAGATCGAGCTGGCCGTCGAGCGCGCGCCTCGGCACGCCCGCGTCGCTCCTCCAGTCGGCGTCGAAGCTCCCGTGCACGTGGAGCGTCGTCGGGCGCGTGGCGCGAAGCTCGATCTCGTAGCGGTTCTGCGCGACGTCGATCTTGCCGATCGAGCCCGCGCCCGGATCGAGGCTCGCGAGCGGCGCCCCCGGCGCGAGCCCCTTCGCCTCGGGGAAGTCCCACGCCTTGGTCGGGCAGGTCACGGTGCCGACATCGCGCGCGGGGTACTCGGCGACGCGCCCGTCGCGCCCGTCGACGTACCGGAACGGCGTGGTCGCGACGTCGAGGCGCGGCGGCATGGACGCCGTCGCGAGCTGCGCCTGCAGCTTGCCGCACGCGAGGAGCGGGTCCGCGATCGCGATCGACGCCACGACGAGCATCACCCCCTGCAGCGCGAGCCTCCCCTTCGCCACGATGTTCAGCGCCGCGTCGAGGGCGACGCCCGCGACGATCGCCGCGCCGAAGAGCGCGAGCACGAGCCAGCGCGACGGGACGCGCAGCTGATCGAAGATCGGCAGCTTGGCGAGCCACGCGTACGGAGCCGTGTCTCCGTAGGCGCCGCGCGCGAGCACCAGACCGACCACCAGCAGCAGCACCGCCTCGAGGCGCCGCGGCTTCAGGATCAGCGCCGCCCCCGCCCCCGCGATCGC
>JAJXTK010000722.1 GCA_021783935.1 Myxococcales bacterium
CGATCGTCATCTCGCACGACGAGCGCTTTCTCGACCACGTGGCGACGCACATCCTCGACGTCGACTACGAGACGATCACGATCTACACGGGCAACTACAGCGCCTTTGCGCACGAGAAGGAGGCGGTGCACGAGCGCAAGGCCGCCGAAATCGCGCGAGCCGAGGAGCTCGTCGCGACCAAGCGCGCGTGGGTCGAACGCTTCGGCGCCAAGGCGACCAAGGCGCGGCAAGCGCAGAGCCGCCTCAAGCAGATCGAGAAGATCGAGATCGCCGAGCTCGAGACGACCTCGCGCCGCGCGCCGCTCTTCCGGTTCACGCCGGCGCGGCAGAGCGGGCGCGAGGTGCTCGCGATCGACGGCGTGTCCAAGGCGTTCGGGCCCAAGGCCGTGCTCAGTAACGTCTCGATGCTCGTGCGGCGCGGCGAGCGCGTGGCGATCATCGGCCCCAACGGCCTGGGCAAGTCGACGCTCGTGAAGATCGCCACGGGCAACCTCGCGGCGGACGCGGGGCGCGTGACGTGGGGGCACGAGGTGCGAGTTGGCTACTTCCCGCAGGACCACGGCGAGGTCCTGTCCGACCCCGAGGCGGCGGCGCTCGACGTCATCTGGACCACCATCCCCACCGAGGGCACCAGCACCGTGCGCGGGCAGCTCGGACGCGTACTGTTCTCGGGCGACGACGTGACGAAGAAGGTCGGCGCGCTCTCGGGCGGCGAGGCGGCGCGCCTGGTCTTCTGCCGCATCATGGTCCTGCAGCCCAACGTGCTCGTGCTCGACGAGCCGACCAACCACCTCGATCTCGAGGCCATCCACGCGCTCGTCGAGGCGCTGGCCGCGTTCGAGGGGACGCTCGTCTTCGTGTCGCATGATCGCGCCTTCGTGTCGGCGCTCGCCACCCGCATCCTCGAGGTCACCGAGGACGGCTTTCGCGACTTTCCCGGCACCTACGAGGAGTACCTGCAGAAGTGCGGCGACGATCACCTCGACGCCGACGCGGTTATGCTGCGCGCGAAGAAGCACCAGGTAGCCGCCGAGGCAAAGCCGGCCCCCGCCGCCGCCAGCGCAGAGCCCGCGGGGAAGCAGAAGCTCAGCAAGAACCGTCAGAGACAGCTCCCCGTGCGCCGCGACGAGGTCGTCGCCGCCATCGACGCCGCCGAGGCGCGCAAGGCTGCCATCCACGCGCGCTGGTGCGAGCCCGGCTTCTACGAGGACACGCCGGCCGCGGAGATCGCGGCGCTCGCAGAGGAGGAGAAGGCGCTCGGGCCGACGATCGACGCGCTCGTGGCGGAGTGGGAGATGCTGGAGAAGGAGATCGAGGCGGCGCGGTAGGGGACGCAACCACGAGGCCCGAGGGTACGCAAGCCCGGGCGCGGGCCTCGACACCCCAGGGCCGGGCTCGAACCGATCGGGGCCTGTTGCTCGAACGACCACGGGCGTGATCGTTCGAGCCCGGCCCCGGGGCCGTTCTGGCCGTCGCGTGGGCGGTTCGAGCGACCATCCCGCGGATGACGCGCGCGTCTTCCTCTAGTACACCCCTAGTGCACCCAACGAGGCGCCGCTCCCGGTTGCCGAGGTGGTCGACGTCCGCGGTGAATCATCGTCGCGTCGCGCGTCTACCACCGCGGATCGGGGCGCGCCGGATCGCAAGGAGCGCGCGATGGCCAAAGGGATCGAGAAGGGCAAGACGCAGAACAAGCCGAAGTTGTCGACGAAGGAGAAGCAAAAGAAGAAGAAGGAGAAGAAGGCGGCGAAGTAGCGCGTCTTCCAATGTCTTTCGGCGGCGTGGCGGTCCTTGGGGTCGCCACGCCGTTCGCGTTGTTCGGACGGCCTCACGGCGTCCCGATTTGCTCACCTCGCGCGTGAGGGCCCGGGGCTACGGACAAGCGACGATGGTCGAGGCGAGCTCGCCACCACGACGCAAAGCTTCCGCACGGGGACACCCACCCCGTCTCGGACGCGCGCGTACCGGACCGGCTACCGGTGGCGCCTCTTGCGGGGCCCGGGCGTCGCCGGAATGAGCTTTGCGTCGCGAACGCGCTGGACGAGCGTGCGGAAGACGCGCTCGAGGGCGCGCTGAACGTCCGGCGACTCACCACACATCGTGAGCGCCGTGGCGACCGACTCGAGCGTCGAGACGTACCCGCGCTGCGGCTCAGCGCGGAGGCGTCCGTAGATCGAAGGGCTCGCGGGCTCGATCGACACGCGGTTCACCTTCGTGAGCCACGGATTGCGCCACCACAGCGTCTTCGCCTTCGACCACGTCCCGTCGAGGACGACGATCCCTTCCAGTGACGCAGCCTCGATGGGGTTCCCGCGCCGATCGGTGACGCGGCTGCCCGACGATTCGCGATCGGGAAAGAGCACGGCCCAGCGCTTCGCGTCCACGTCGCCCTCGCCGAGCGCCGCGGCGAAGTTCGGCCAGCTCAGCCCGACGACGAGCTTCGCCCCGGACAGCATCGCCGTGAGGATCTGCGCCGAGCCGAGCAGCGCGTCCTCTTCCTGGGGGTGCTGGAGGATCAAGACGCGCCGCGCCGTCGTGAGCGGCTCGACGCGATCGCAGACGCACGCCGCGGCCGGACGGTGACAGGTTGCGCATTCGGTAGCGTCCACGCGCGTCATTGTATCCCAGCGAAGACCGCGCGAACCTCGCCGCAGCGGCAGGGGAGGTAGACGCTTCCGACGACCGCGCTCAGATCGCGCGGACACTCGAGCTCCTCCCCCGACGCGAGCTTCACCACGATCGCTCGCGGCCCGAGCTCCAGCTCGATCTCGTCGCTTCCATGACGCCCCGTGAGCGACGGATGATCGAACGCGCCGATCACGGTGAAGAGGCCCTGATCGCGGAGCCGTCGCCGCGACCGCGACCGAAGGCCGCGCGCGACGCTCAGCAAGGGGTCGACGGGAAGCGACAGCCAACCGTGCCGTGCGAGGCGCGCGTCGCGGTAGTAGCGAATGCCCTGTCGCCCGTAGAGACGGAAGAAGTACGGAACGTCGCCCCGCGCGAGCTGCTCCGCTTCGGCGTCGAGTAGCGGCGGCGAGATAGGCTCGGAGCGCGCGCGGACATAGTCGCCCGTCGCGCGGAGCAGAACGCGAATCGGCGTCGTTCGAAGGGCTGGGAGCGCGCCGACGACGCCGGCGATCTCTTTCGCGATCGCGAATC
>JAJXTK010000084.1 GCA_021783935.1 Myxococcales bacterium
TGCGCGCGGCGGGGGTCATCGAAGGGGGCGCCCCTTCGCGACGCAGGCTCGCGACGCGCTCGTCGCCGGTCCGCTCGCCCCTCGGAATCGCCATGGCGCAGCTACGCGAGGACCCGGAGGCGATCTATCGCGCGCTCTCGGAGCTCGCCTACCTGGTCAACCTTCTGATCGCGGCGCACGGCGGCGGCGGGCGCTGGCTGCGCCCGATCGACGCGAGCGAGATCGCGACGGCCATCTGCGATCGCGGCCTGACGAAGCTGCTCGGCCGCAAGCGCCCTACGCCCGAGAACCTGGCGGCGGTGCTCGCCGCGCGCGGTCCGGTGGCGGCGTTCCGCGTCGGCTGGCGCCTCGCGGGGGGCGACGATTGGAGCGCGAGCGGGCTTCGCGCCGCCGCGCGCAGGGCACGCAAGCGAGCTTGACCTCAGGCGACGCGCGCCGTCTCGAGCGTCGCCCCCTCCTCGAGCAGCCGCGCGCGCGCCGTCGCGATCGCCGCGTCGCTCGCGTCGATGCCGATCGCGCGCCGCCCGTTGCGCACCGCCGCGACGAGGGTCGTGCCGCTGCCGCAGTAGGGGTCCAGCACGAGGTCCCCCGCCCTCGTGTGCGCGCGCACCAGCGGCTCGAGCAGCGCGAGCGGCTTCTGCGTCGGGTAGCCGGTGCGCTCTCTGGCCATGTTGTTGATCGCCGCGACGTCCCAGACGTCGGCGAGCGAGCGCGCCCCCTCGTCGAGGTAGTCGAGCGCCGGAGGGCCGATGAAGACGTCGAGCTGCTTCTTGGTTTCGCCGCGCATGCGGATCGATCGCGCGGCGACGCGCGGCGCCTCGAAGGTCCACGCGCTCCCCTTGGTGTACCAGAGGATGTTGTCGTGCTTGCGCGGGTAGCTGCGCGACGAGCTGCCGCCGAGGCCGTAGGTCCAGACGATCTCGTTGCGAAAGCCCGGGCGCGGCTCGCCGCCGCGCGGCTCTCGATCGCCAGGCCCGAACAGCTCGTCGAGCGCGACGGCGACGAGGTGCGCGACGCGCGCGTCGAGGTGCACGAGGACCGCGCCGTCGTCGGAGAGCAGCTCGCGCACGGCGCCGAGCCGCGCGACGATCGCCTCCACGAGCTCGCCGCGCCCCCCTCGCCAGCGATCGTCGTAGGCGCCGAAATCGCGCCCGGTGCCAAAGGGGGGATCGAGGTAGGCCAGCGCGACGCGCCCGCGCACGGAGGCGTCGTCGGCGAGCGCGCGCAGCGCCGCGAGGTTGTCGCCGTGGAGCAGCCGCGCGGTCGCCGTCACCGGGCTCTCATCGCCGCGCGGGGGTGCGTCCGCAAGCGCGCCGTGATAGCCCGTGCGGCGCATCCGGTCCACTCGCCGGGCACGCACGCGAGACATGGGTCAAGGGATCGGCATCGAGCAGCGCGGCGGGCGTGGGCGACGGGCGCTCGCGGTGGCCGCCTTCGCGCTCCTGCCGCTCGCGGGCTTCGGCGAGCTCGTCGCAGGTGAGGTCCAGCACGCGCGCGTGCCGAGCTGGAGCGACTGGGTGCGCGCCGCTGACGCCGCCAAGCACGCGAAGAGGCCGGGCGACGCGGTGCTCATCGCGCCGCGCTGGGCCGCTCCGCTCGGCCGCGAGGCGCTCGACGCGCAGCAGATCAGGCTGGGCAAGCCGATGGACGACGCGATCGACGTGCGGCTCGCGGCGCGCGCCGACCTCGAGACGTACCGACGCGCGCTCGAGCTCTCGATCCGCGGCCACGACGATCCCGACGTGAAGGGGTGGCGCCTCGTCTCCGAGCAGCGCTTCGGCATGGTGTCGCTGCGCACCCTCGACAACCCCGCCCCCAAGCGGCTCGTGCGCGACCTCGTCGACGAGATCGACTCGACGGCGACGGTCTATCGCGCCTCGCCGCTCGGCGCGCACGAGGCGTGCCGCTGGGAGCCGGCGGGCGCGCAGCACCCGGTGTCGCTCTTCAACGGGCCGGTCCCCTCCCCTTCGCGTTGGCTCTGTCCGCCGTGGGATCCGGCCTGGACCACGGTCGGCCCGACGGTGCTCACCGACCTCGACTACCTGCCGCGCCGCTGCATCTGGATGCACCCCGTCGGCGACGCGATCACGACGATCGAGCTGCCGGCGCGCCCCATCGGCGACGAGCTCGTCGGTCACCTCGGCGTGCACGTGTTCGAGGAGCGCGAGCTCAAGGGGGCGCCGGTGCTCGGGCGCGTGTCGATCGCCGGGCGCAAGGTCGCCGAGGTGCGCCACGTCGACGGCGACGGCTTCCAGCGCTTCTCGGCGAGCACCGCGGACGTCGCGGGGCAGAGGCTGCCGGTGAAGCTCGAGCTCTGGGCCGAGCACGGCGAGGTGGCCTTCCGCTGGGCGTGCATGGCGGTCGAGCTCCTCGACGCGCGAGGTGGGCGTTGATCCACCTGCTCGTCGCGATCTCGATCACGCTGTTCGCGCTCGCGATCGTGGGCGCGACGACGGGCGGCTTCGCGGGCGGCTTCTTCGTGCCGCTCGGTCGCCCCGGCGCGCGCAAGGGGGGCAAGCTCGGCCCGACGTGGGCCGATCACGCGCTCGGCCTCGCCATCGCGACCGCGTTCGTCGCCATCCTGCTCGCGGGCGCGCACACGCTCGGCTTCATGCGCGACGAGGGGATGTACTTCGACGCGTCGAAGTCCTACGCGCTGTGGTTCGAGCGCCTGCTGTCGAAGACGCCGAGCGACCGCGCGTGGGCGCTGGAGCGCCCGAACACCGACGTCGCGTGGCAGCCGAACTCGGAGCACCCGTCGCTCATGAAGTCGGGCTTCGCGCTCAGCTGGATCTACCTCTGGAAGAGCTGGCCGGCGGGGCTCGTGGAGCTCTTGTCGCGCAGCGCGCTGACCAAGCCGCTCGCTTGGCTCGTCGCCGCCGCGGGCAGGATCTACCCGAAGCTCTTCGTCGAGGAGAGCGCCGCGTTCCGCTTCCCGAGCATGGTCACCGGCGGGCTCACGCTCTACGTCGTCTACCTGTTCGGCGCCGAGGCGCGAGGGCGCGCGGCGGGCCTCTTTGCTGCCCTGTTCTTCGCGGCGCTTCCCCGCCCGTTCCTCGACGAGCACATCGCCGGCTTCGACGCGGCGGCCACGCTCGCGTGGCTCGCGGTCGCGTACGCTTACTGGAAGGGGCTGCGCGATCGAGGGTGGGCCGTCGCCGCGGGCGTCGTCTGGGGGCTCGCGCTGCTCACCAAGCACAACTCGTGGTTCTTGCCGGTCGTGTTCGTGATGCACTACGCGTGGCTCGCCTACGACGTGCTGCGCAAGCGCCCCGGCGCGCACCCGACGCTCGCGGGGCGCGCCAAGCTGCTGCCGATCCCGTGGCCGTTCCTCTTCATGGGCATCCTCGGCCCAGCCATCTTCGTCTACGGCTGGCCGCGCCTCTGGTACGACACCTGGGCGCGCATCGACTGGTACTTCACGTTTCACGCGCGGCACGACTACTACAACATCGAGTACCTGCACCGGACGTACTTCCAGCCGCCGATGCCGGTGTCGCTGCCGTACGTGCTGGTGCTCGCGACGGTGCCCGCGGCGATCCTGCTCGCGTCGGTCTACGGCGCGGCCGAGCGCTGGCGCGCGCTGCTCTCGCCGCTGCTGGCGCCGCGCGCGCTGCCCGCCATCGAGCAGGAGCAGGCGCCGAGCACGGTCGATCGGGCGATCGCCGAGGGGCGCGGCGCGGAGGATCCTCGACGCACGTCGTTCTTCTGGTTCTTCAACCTGAACCTGCCGATCGCGCTCATCGCGCACCCGAAGGTCCCGCACTTCGGCGGCACCAAGCACTGGCACCCCGCCTACCCCTTCATTTGCCTGTTCGCCGGCGCGGGCGTCGCGCTGGTGGCCGAGCGCCTCGCCGCTCTCGCGACGCGCACGCCGCCGCCGCGGTGGCTCGTCCACGCGCTCGCCGGCGCGACGTTCGCGACCATCTTCGCCCCGGCCGCGATCGCGACCGCGCGATCGCACCCGCACGAGCTGTCGCACTACGTGCCGCTCGTCGGCGGTCCGCCGGGCGGCGCCGATCTCGGGCTCAACCGCGGCTTCTGGGGGTACGAGACGGGCGCCATCGTCGACTGGCTCAACACGCACCTGCCTCGCGGCGGGCGCGTCTACCCCAACGACACCTTTTGGAGCTCGTGGGAGCAGCTGCACGCCGACGGCCGCCTGAACCGCAACATCGAGCAGGACTTCGGTCTCGCGACCACCGCCGACGTCGCCGTCGTCGAGCACGAGCAGCACATGGACGAGGTCGAGCACCAGATCTGGATGGCGTTCGGCACGGTCACGCCGGCGTACGTCGTGGCGCTCGACGGCGTGCCGGTGCTCTCGGTGTACGTGAACCCGAAGAGCCAGCGATTCTCGCCGTAGCGCCTGCAACGCGCGGCGCCGCGTGCTCGGCGGCGCCCATGGACCGGCCTGCGCCCCCGGGGCGTGAGAGGCCGACCCGTTCCTCAGTAGACGACGGTGAGCCCCTCGCGTTCGAGGAGGGCGCGCCCCTTGGGCCCGAGCACGAACGACGCGAAGGCGACGGCCGGCGGCGGCGGCGTGCCGTACAGCGCGAGGTAGAACGATCGAGAGAGCGGGTATCGCCCCGACAGCACCGTGAGCCGCGAGAGCTCGACGCCGTCGATCGCGAGCGTACGCATCGCGGGGGTGACGTGGTGCGACGACTCGAAGCCGATGGCGCCCGGCTGCTCGGCGACCGCCTTGGTCATGGCGGCCGAGTCGGCGACGTGCGCGCCGCTCGGCATGAGATCGCCGCCGAGCAGCATGTCGCGCAGCGAGTGCTCCGTGGTCACGTTCTCGCCGCGCGTGAGCATGACGAGGCGCGCGTCGGGCCCACCGACGTCCTTCCAGTTGGCGACGGAGCCCTCGTAGATCGCCCGCAGCTGCTCGAGCTTCAGGCTCCTGACGGGGTTGGACGGGTGGACGAGGATCGCGACGCCGTCGCGCGCGACGAGGTAGTTTCGCAGCGCGAGGTCGTCCTCGGTGGGGGTCACGTCGCGCGTCATCGTCGCGACGTCGATCGACCCGCGCTTGAGGGCCAGCAAGCCCGCCGAGGCGCCGCCGGCCTTGAGCTCGACGAATACCTCCGGGTGCTCGCGCTCGAAGGCCTCGACCAACGACCGCAGGTACTTCTGCATCGTCGACGAGCCGGCGATCAGCACCGACTCCTTCCGCTCGCGACGGCACGCGCCCACCAGCGGCGCGACCGCAGCGAGCGCGCCGATGACGCCGAGGGCTTCGCGTCGCCTCATGGCGCACTCGCAGGGCTGGGGAGGAAGCCCTCCTCGTCGATGATCGCCTGCCCGGTCGCCGAGGCCACCAGCTGGACCAGGGCGTCGGCGAGCTTCGAGTGCGGCTCGCGCAGCCAGAGCGAAGAGGTGCGGTGAATCGGATAGCTCTCGTCCTTCAGCGTCGCGATCGAGGGGCGGACGCCGCCCACGCTGAGCGCCTTGCGGCCCGCGGTTCTGCGGAAGCCGAGGTAGCCAATCGCGTTGCCGGTGATGGCGCCCGCGTACTCGCTGCCGGGGACGATCTTCGCGCTCGTGAGGATCACGGCCTCGGCGCCCATGACGCGCTCGCGGAACGTCTCGTAGTAGCCCGTGTGGTGCTCGTGCGAGACGAGCACGATGGGGGCGTCCTCGCCGCCGACGTCGCGCCAGTTGGTGATCGCTCCCCGGAAGATGCGGCGCAGGTCGGCGAGGGAGAGATCTTCGACCGGGTTGCGCGGATCGACGACCGGCACGATCGCGTCTCGGAAGACGTCGACGCGCGAGAGCTTGACGGCTCGATCGGCGGCCGCGGACCGCCAGTCGTCGGGGAGCTCGGAGGTCGCCATCGCGACCTCGCACACGCCCACGATGAGCGCCTTGAGCGCTAGATCGGCGTTGCCGCCGCCGACAGTGACGATCGCTTCGGGACGCGTGGCCATGAGCGCTTCAGCGGCGCGCTGCATGACGGTCTGCATCACGGCCGCACCGCGCAGCTCGAGGCTCGTCTCCGAGCCGCGAAGCGGCTGTACGGCGGCCGGCGGCGGCACGGGCCTCACGCGTGCACCTCGCGTCGCGCAACCTCGGCGACGTGCTCTTGGGCGGCGGAGAGGCTGAACATGCACCGATCGAAGAGGCTCGCGTCCTGGAGCTTCGCCTTGGGGTAGCGCTCGAGCATCGTCACGCGCAGGGCGTTGAGCCGATCGCGCAGCGCAGCGAGCGCGCCCGAATCCTGCGGCTCCGTCGCCGACTCGCGCGCAGCGAGGCGCCGCTCGACGTCCGCGATCTCGCTCAGATAGCCGTTGAACTCCTCGTCGTGCGTCTCGGGCTTCGGCTCGGCGCCGCGGAACCACTTGACCAGCACGATCGCCATGCCGCTGAACGACATGAACAGCCCGAAGTAGCTCGTGAGCTTGTTCCAGGTGTCGAGCGTGAAGACCGAGTCGTTGCGCCGCAGAAACAGCTCGGTCGCCCGGGACATCGGGAACCCCGACGCCGTGGCGATGCCCTTCTCGTCGAGCGCGACCCTGAGTCGGCTCTGCGTCGACTGGGTGAACAGCGTCTCGAGCACCTTCTCGGCGGCCTCGGGATCGACCTTGGAGTTCGCGACCAAGTACATGTTGATCGTGACGGTGGCGATGTCCTTCGCGGGCACGGCGGGGTCGACGCCGTAGGTGTAGGCGAGGATCTTCCCCGTCCCGGCCCAGCCATAGCGAAGGGCCAGCGACTGCGGAAAGGGGATCTCGAGCAGGCGGTAGCCGCGTTGGTTGACGAGCGCCTCCACGAGGTACGACGGGACGGTCGAGACCGTGAAGATGGCGTCGGGCATGCGCCGCTCGGGGAGCGCGAGCAGCTGCTCGGGGGAGTAGTTGGTCGCGACGTAGTCGACGTCGGGCTGATAGGTCGCGAACTCCATGATCCGCCGCGCCACCTGCGCGCAGCCGCTGTCCTTTGTGCCGACGTTCACGGAGTGATCGCGCAGATCGCGGAGGCCGGCGATGTTCGGACGGGCGAGCAGGTGCAGGTACTCCGGCAGCACCACCGCCACCTGCTCGACGTTCGGGAAGGTCTTCTCGAGCCCCCCCTGCACGAACGCCATGTCGAGCTCGCCGCTGCTCACCTTCTCGAGCGAGGCGAGCGCGCCATCGGTGGGCTTCACGATCAGATCGAGCCCGTTGGCAAGCCCCTCCGACTGCGCGACGCGCGCGATGAAGTGCCGATTGTCGACGATGTCGCCCCCCGACACGGTGAGCGTGTACGTGCGAGGGATGATCTGCCAGAGCGCGCGCGCCGCGACACCGAGCAGCGCGGCGACCAGCAGCGCCCCGAGCCCCAAGCGAAGCGCGCGGTGCGACTGCAGGTAGTCGATGAGGCGCTTGAGGATCGCGTCGGACTCGGCCCTGCTCATGGTTCGGCGCCTCCTCCGCGTACCCTCGCGACCGCGAACATGGTCATGAAGAAGGGTGAATGTCCCCCGCGCGCGCCGGGCGTCGAGAGCCCGACGGCCTCGAGGCTCGACCGAAGGCATCATGGTCGCGTATCGCTCGGCCGATTCCACTGCGCGCTCGAGCTCGCGTGCCTCGCGACCTTGGGCACCGACGAGCTGCGCGACGGCGGGTGCCGCCACCGACGCCGACGACGCCACCGTGGCGCTCCCCCCTCGGGAGCGGACCGTCTGCACCCGCCCACCACAAACGACGACGGCGAGCGACGCCACCGCCGCCCGCCGTGAGTCGCGTCGAAAGGGCTACTTCGCCGCCTTCAGCTCGGCGATGCGCTCCTTCGCCATCGTGAGGTTCGCGTCGGTCTCGACCGCGCGCTCGAACATCTGGATCGCCTTGGACTTGTCGCCCTGCTTGTGGCTGATCTCGCCGAGGTAGAAGAACACCTCGCCCTTGGTGATGCCCGAAGAGACGTCGAGCTTCTGCAAGAGGAGCGCACGGAAGGTCTTCTGCGCGCGCTCGAGATCGCCCGTCTCGAGGGCGAGCTTGCCGAGATCGCGAAGCACCAGCACGTTGCCGGGGTCGATCTTGAACGCGAGGTCGAACTCCTGCACGGCCGCCCCCTTCTCGCCCTGCGCGATGAGCGCCTGCGCGAGGCGGTGGTGATAGACCGCGAGCTCCTTGGTGCGCTTGCCGCCGAACGACTCGATGATCTTGCGCAGCACGTCGGCAGCGTCCTTGCCGCGACCGCTCGCCGAGAAGGCGTCGCAGAGCATCAACAGGAGCGCTCGATCGTCGGGGACCAGCCCGCTCGCCTTCTCGAGGAGCGCGGCCGCCTCGGCGGGCGCCTCGCGCTTCTGCAGGTGGATCTCGGCGGCCTGCTTGAGCAAGGCGGCCTTCGGCGCCGCGTCGGCCTCGATGTCGGCCTCGAGCACGAGGATCGCCGCCAGCTCGACCCAGTTCTGCGTGCGCAGGTAGTGCGCGCGCAGATCCTTGCGGGCGCGCGCCGCGAGCTCCTTCGCCTCGGCCTTCTCGGCGAGATCGAGCGCGCGACGCAGCGCCCTCTCGCGCCCGTCGTCGTCCTTGAGCTCGCCGCGCAGCTCGGCGAGGTCCAGCGCGAGCTGGGCGCCGTCCGCACCCTCGGACTCGCCGACGAGCCGCGAGAGCGCCTCCGCCCTCTTGTCGCGATCGCCGCGCTGGCCGTGGATCTTCACGAGCGCGCGCAGCGCCCCGACGTGCTTATCGTCCTTCGCGAGCACCGCCTCGTAGGTCTCGATGGCGCGCGCCGGATCCTTGAGGCGCGTCGCGTACAGCTCGCCGAGCCGCACGCGCAGCGCCAGCTCCGCCGCCCGATCGCTCGCCGCGGACGCGCGTTCGATCTGGGCGCCGAGCAGCTCTGCGAGCGCCTCGTCCTGGCCGAGCTTCTCGTACAGATCGCCGAGCCGCAGCACGGCCTCGGTGTTCGAGGGCTCCTCGTCGATGACCGCGCGGAGCGTGTCGGCCGCGTCCTCGGGCCTCTTCAGCTCGTCGCTCTGCAGCGACGCGAGCTCGAGGCGCAGCGCGCTGCGCGCCTCGGGCGATCGCGCGGCGTCGATCAGCCTGCCGATGAGCTCGGCGAGGTCGTCGAAGCGCTTGGCGCCGAGGTAGAGCGCGCGCAGCTCCTTGGCGGCCAGCTCGTCGCCGACGCCGCCGTCGGAGGAGTCGAGCAGCTCGCGATAGAGCTCGGTCGCCCTCGCGGCGTCGCCGAGCTCGACCCGCGCGACGCGGGCCCCCTCGTGGCGCAGCTTGGACTGGTCGTCGGCCCCCTCGGCGAGCTCGGCTCGGCGGAGCAGCAGCGAGAAGACCTCCTTCCAATCCTTCGCCTCGGCGCGCGCAGCGGTGAGCTGCTCGAAGGCCCACGCGTTCGCCTCGTCCTCCTTGAGCAGCTCGCGGAGGATCGCCTCGGCGAGCACGGCGTCCTTGAGCACGCCGACGACGATCGAGTGCGCCTCGCGCAGCAGCGTGCGCTTGTCCTCGGGCGCCCCCTCGAGGGCGGCGCGGCGGCGGAGCGTGGCGACGAGGTCGGCCTCGCGACCGGGAGCGCGCTGCAACGACTCGAGCGTCTTGATGATGTCGAGGCTCTCGGGATCGCGCGCGAGCGCCTTCTGGTAGGCGTCCTCCGCGCCGCGCTCGTCCTTGACTCGATCGCGCCGCCAGCCGGCCACCTTGAGCCAGAGGTCGCGCGCCGTATCGCTCGGGAGCGCGCCGCCATCGCCGAGGATCTCGGCGACGACGTCCGCCGCCTCCTTCCACTGGTCGGTGCGCGCGAGCAGCCGCTCGAGCTCGCCGAAGACCTCTGCGTCGGTCGGCTCGTCCTTCAACGCGCGCTCGACCTGGCGCTGCGCCGCCTTGGCGTCGTCGGCCTTCTCCTCGAGCACGTGCGCGAGGTCGAGCCGCAGCCGCGTGCGATCCCGCGGCGCCGCGCGGTCGATGCGCCGCTCGAACAGCGCCGCGAGCTTCGCGTGATCGTTGGCCGCGCGGTACACCGGCTCGAGCGCCTCGGAGACCTCCTCGAAGAGCTCGGCGTCGTCGAGCAGCTTCTCGAGCGCCTCGCGCGTCGCGACGTGATCGGACACCTCCTCGATCGCGGAGCGAAGCGTCGCGAGCCCCTCGCGCTTTTGACCGAACTTCTCGATCTGCAGCAGCGCGAGGCGACGCCGCAGCTCCGCGCGCACCGACGGCTCGGTGGCGACCTCGATGCGTCGCTGGAGCACGTCGGCGAGATCCTCCGCCTTGTCGAGTCGGCCATAGAGGCGATCGAGCCCCGCGAGCAGCTCGGGCAGATCGCCGGCCTGCTCGGCCGCCTTGGCGAGCGCCGCCGCCGCGCGCGCGTCGTCCCTCAGCTTCTCTTCGGCGATGCGCGCGAGGGTCTCGAGCAGCACCTTGCCGAGCTCCGCGTCGTAGCCGACCGCGGCGCGCTTCTCGAGGGCGTCGGCCCACGCGATCCAGCCCGCGTCGCCGACCTCGAGTCCCGCCAGGCGCTCGAGATCGTCGCGCAGCGCCTTGTCGTCGGGCGTCTCGTCGAAGGCGCGCAGCATCGCGCCGCGCGCGGCGGCGACGTCGTGCCGCCCCTCCTCGTGCACGCGCGCGATGGCCTGCAGCGTGCGCGCGCGATCGATCGGATCCTGTTGCCCGCCGAGGCGCAGCTCGAGAACGGCGACGAGATCGTCGTGCCGGCCCGCGCCGCGCAGCACCGGCTCGAGGATGTCGGCCGCCGTGCCGCGAAGCGATTCGTCCTTCTCGCCGAGCTGGCGAACCGCGGAGATGGCCCCCTCGTCCGTGGGGGCCTCGTCGAGCACCTGGCGGTAGATTTCGAGCGCGGCCGCCGCGTCGTCGAGCTCCTTCGCCTGCAGCTCGCCGATGCGCTTGCGGACCGCGATGCGCTCGGCGGCGTCGGTCGTCGTCGCCGCGCGAAGACGCATGGCGTCGAGCAGCTCGAGCCACATCTTCTCGGACTCGTAGAGGCGCTCCAGGGCGCGCGACGCCTCGGGATCGTTCGGGCGCACGTCGAGCGCGGCGCGCAGCGAGCCGATCGCCTCGAGCGGGTGGACGAGCCCCTTCTCCGCGCGCTGGGCGCGCCGCATGAGCAGGTCGTAGCGGAGGTCCGCCTCGCCCGGGCCAGCGACGTCGACGCGACGCTGGTAGAGCTCGACGATCTTCTCGTTGTCGTCCCGGGCCTCGTAGAGCTCGATGAGCGCGTCGAGCGTGCTCGTCGCCTCCGGCTCGGCCTCGAGCGCGTGCTCGAAGGCCACGACGGCCTGCCCGGCGTCGTCGAGCATGTCCCGACGCAGCCCGCCGAGGCGCCGCCACGCGAGCGCCTGCTCCGCGGGATCGCCGTGGAGCGCGGCCTTCTTCTCGAGCACCCCGTCGAGCGCGCGCCAGTCGCCGAGCAGCGTGGCGAGCTTGTCGAGCCGCTCGACGACGCTGAGATCCTCGGGATCGAGCGCGTGCAAGCGGCTGAGCGTCTCGAGCGCCAAGCGCGGATCGTCGCGCCGCGCGTCGTGCAGATCGGCGAGACCGCGGAGCAGGTCGGGCTTCGAGACGTCGTCGACCGCCGCCGTCGCCGTCTCGTACGCAGAGACGAGGCCGTCCCAGTCGGCGAGCGACTGCGCGAGCCGATCGGCCTCGGTGCGCAGCGAGCCGTCCTCGGGGTCGAGGGCCCAGGCGCGCTTGATCGCGTCGAACGCCCTGCCGCGATCGCCGCCGCGGTCCTCCCACAGCTTGGCCGTCTCGCGCAGGATCGAGGTGCGCTCGCCGACGTCGCTCGCCAGCGCGAGGCGCTCGTGGCCGAGGTCGATGAGGCGCCGCCAGTCGTCGGCCCCTTCGTAGAGCGGGCGGAGGATCTCGGCGATGCGCGGCTTGAGCTCCTCGCGCTTGAGCATCGCCTCGAGGGCGTCGATCGCGCCCCGGTGCGTGGGCAGCGCCTGGACGATCTCCTCGTAGCGATCGATCGCCCCATCGGCGTCGCCGAGCTTCTCGTCGAGCACCGCGCCGAGCTTGAGTCGGAAGGGGGCGCCCTTGTCGGGCGAGTCGGCCGCCTCCGCGCGCCGCTCCAGCAAGTCGGCGAGATCGCGCCAGCGCTCGATCTTGGCGTAGAGCACCTCGAGGGCGTCGAGGGCGCCGACGTCGCGATCGTCGACCTCGAGCAGCTCGCGGAAGGCGTCTATCGCTGCCGTGTCGTCGTTGCGGACGTCGCGGTGCAGCTGCGCGACGTTGCGCAGCAGCGAGATGCGCTCGGCCGGCTCGAAGCGGAAATCGAGCGCCTCGCGGTAGAGGGCGATGCGATCGTCGGGACGCCCGAGCGGCGCGAGCAGACGGTCGATGGCGTCGAAGGTGACGCGCCCCCCCGGATCGACCGCGTGCGAGCGGCGGAAGAGGGCGAGCGCCCGTTCGGGATCGGAGAGCGCTTCGGCAAGCTCGCCCGACCGAAGCGCGAGCTTCGCGGTGGAGGCGTCGTCGCTCGTGATCTTCGCGAGCTCGCGCTCGTAGATCGCGAGCAGCTCCCTCTGCAGCCCGCCGCTCTTGGCGACTCGCTCGAGCTCGCCCCACGTACCCTCGTGGGTCGGATCCTCCGCGAGCAAGCGCGCCCGGACGGCGAGCGATGCAGGCAGATCCTTCCCCTCGTCTTCGAGCATGTTCGCGATGCGCGTGAGGAAGCCGCGCCGCTCGGTGGGATCCTCGGCGTCGAGCAGGCGCACCTCGAGGGTGTGCATGACCTTGCGCCAGTCGCTGCGCTGCAGGTAGACGGGCTCGAGGATCTCGGCGGCGCGTGAGCGCAGCTCCTCGGCGTCGAGCATCGCCTCGAGCTCGTCGATCGTCTTGCCGAAGTGCGCGTCGATCGTGAGCGCCGTGCGGAACTCCTCGAGCGCGCGATCGACGTCGGCGAGGTGCTTCTTGGCGACCACGCCGAGCTCGTGGTGGAGCTCGACGTCGTTGCGCCAGCTGGCGCCGCCCGAGGGGGGCGCGTCGGGTGCCTGGCCGAGCTGGCGCTCGAGCAGGCTCATCACGTCGCTCCAACGACCGACCTGGCCGTAGAGGCGCTCGAGCGCGGTGAGCGCCTTGAACGGCGGCTGCCCCTCCCCCTCGACGAGCTGTTCGAGCGCGTCGATCGCGCCCTGCGCGTCTTGCAGGCTCTGTTCGCAGAGGTCCGCCTGCTTGAACAAGAGCGCGGTCTTCTTCGCGGGGTCGACCTCGATCTCGGCGCGCCGCCTGAGGATGTCGAGGAGCGCCGGGGCGTCCTTGTCCTCCTCGTACAGCGTCTCGAGCGCCTCGAGGGCGCGCGCGTCGTCCGCGCGCAGCTCTAGGGCGCGGACGTAGTAGGTGCGCGCGATCGCCCGATCGTCGAGCTTGGTGCGCGCGAGCTCCGCGACGCGCAGGTTGACGTCGAGCTTCGCCTCCTCGTCGACGATCTCGGGCTCGATCTTGCGCAGCAGGCCGACGAGATCCGCGTGCGCGGAGGTCGCCGCGGCGAGCCGCTCGACGCGCTCGAGCCAGGCGCGCACCCCCTCGGTCGCAGCCGCCCCTTCGAGGCCGTGCGCGGCGAGCGCGAAGGCGCGCTTCGGATCGGACAGGCTCTCCTCGGCCACGTGCACCGCAGTCGCGAGGATCTCGAGCCGCTCGCCCCCCTCGCCGGCCGCGTCGGCCTGGATCTCGAGCACTCCGAGCAGCTTCTCTCCAACGTTCTCGGCCTCGTACAGCGGACGCAGCAAGGCCGCGGCGTCGGCGCGCGCCTCGGGGGTCTCGAGCAGCTTCTCGAGCGCCCCGCGCGTCGGCGCGTGCGACGGATCGAGCATGAGCGCGTCGCGGTAGGCCTCGAGGCCTCCCGCGAGCTCGTCGAGGTGCGCGATGCGCAGCGAGCCGAGGCTCGAGAGCAAGGCGACCCGGTCGGCGGGCTCGGAGGCGAGCTCGAGCTCCTTCTCGATGACCTCGGCGAGATCGCGGTGTTGCCCGGCCTTCTCGTAGAGCGCGGCGATCGCGGCGAGCGTCGGCCAATCGGGGCCGAAATCGTCGAGCAACCTGCGATACGCCTCGATCGCGCCCGGCACGTCCTCGAGCTCGCGCGAGAGCACCTCGGCGGAGCGACGCAACAGCGTACGACGGAGGTCAGGGGCCTG
>JAJXTK010000723.1 GCA_021783935.1 Myxococcales bacterium
CTACGCCCCGCCCGACGGCAGCCCGGAGTAGGGCTCGTACGCGATCAGCGTCGGCCCGCGACGTCGCTCGGCGCGTCCCAGTCGTCGAGCACGTCGCGCGCGTCGGGGTCGAGCGGCAGCGCCTGGACGTCGAGCCGCGCGAGCAGGCGCTGGAAAGACCGCTCGCCCCCGCGCAGGCACTCGCGCAGCACGGGCAAGACCCGCGGCGCGTCGTAGCGCGCGAAGAGCGGCTCCCACGGCGCGTCGACGTCGCGGCGCGCAGCCACGACGGCGGCCTCGGACTCGGACTCGGCGAGCGCGCGCAGAGGCTCGGCGCGCAGGTTCGGCATGTCACACGCGAGCGCGATCGCGAGCCCGTGCCCCGCGCGCGCGAGCAGCGCCGAGAGCCCGCCGAGCGGGCCGACGCCCGCGGGATCGTCCGCCAGGAGCTCGCACCCCGCCGCGACGTCGCGGTAGGCATCGGCGCGCCCGACGAGCACGACCTCGCCGCCGACCTCGCGGGCCACGCGGAGCGCGCGGGCGACGAGCGGCTCGCCGTCGATCGTCAAGAGCCCCTTGGGGGCCCCCCCCATCCTGCGCGACGCGCCGCCCACGAACACGCCGATCAGCATCGCGCGCCCATCGTGGCCCGGTCGGCGCACCGGCGCTACGCCGCGATCGCCTTGGCCGTCGCGAGCGCGCCGCGCGCGCAGCCGGCGATGCCCGGACCGTCGTACGCGGCCCCCACGATGTGGATCGGCCCGAGCGCGCGGACCGCGTCGCGCGCGTCGGTGACCCGACGGGCGTGGCCGATCTCCGGCTGCGGCGTCGCCTCGTGGAAGCGGTGAAGGTGCGTCCAGCTCGGCTCGGGGAGCGGCAGATAGCGCCGCAGCTCCGCGAGCACGGCCTCGAGCAGCGCGTTGTCGCTCATGCGGAGCGCGTCGGGCGAGCGATCGCCGCCGACGAACGCGCGCAGCACCATCAGCCCCTCGCGCACGCGCACCGGCCACTTCTCGGCGATGAAGGTCGCCGCGACGATCGTGCCCCCGGCGCGCCGAGGCACCAGCAGGCCGCTCGCCTTCGGCCAGGCGACCGCGTCGCGCGCGAACGCGAGCACCACCGTCGCGCTCGAGGTGGTGCGCAGCGCGCGCAGCCGATCGGCGACCGCCGACGACGAGGGGGCGAGCGCGAACGCTGCGGCCCTCGGCGGCACGGCCAAGACGACGTGGTCGGCCTCGAGCGGAGCGCCGCCGGCGCGGTGCACGCGCACCGTCTGCCCCCGCAGCTCGAGCTGCTCGACGTGCGAGGCGAGCCTCACGCGATCGCCGAGCGAGTCGAGCAGCGCCTCGACGAGCCGGATCATCCCGCCCTTGGGCGCGCGGAAGGGGGACTCGCCCGACGGCCGCGGCGCCTTGGCGAGCGCCCGGATCCAGCTGCCGCGGATCTCGGCGAACATCGGGATCGCGACCTTCGGATCGAGGCGATCGATGTCCCCCGCGTAGATGCCGCCGACCAGCGGCTCGACCAGCGCGTCCTTGGCCTCCCTGCCGAGCCGCCGCTCGACGAGCGCGCCCGCCGAGAGAGTCTCGTCGGCTTCGGCGGGGATGAGCAGATCGAGCCCCGCGCGGAGCTTGCCGCGCCACGACAACAGCTCGGTGGTCGCGAGCTGCGCGAACGATCGCGGCACGCCGTACGCCATGCCCGCGGGCATCGGCACCAGGCGATCGCCCTTGGCCACGAGGATGCCGCGGGCCCCTTCGGCCGGCGCGATGAGCTCGTCGCCGAGCCCGACGTCGCGGCAGAGCGCGACCCCCGTCTCCGGGCGCGTCACGATGGCGTCGGGGCCGACATCGACGGTGCACCCGTCGAGGCTCAGCGTGCGGACGTTGCCGCCCGCGCGAGGCTGCGACTCGAGCACCGTCACCTCGGCCTCGGGCGCGAGCTTGCGGACGTAGAGCGCGGTCGACAGCCCCGCCACGCCGCCGCCGATCACGATCACGCGTCGTGCGCTCATGGGCTCCTCGTCCGGCTCTGGGGTCGCTGCGCGAGGCTCGGCATCACGTCGGCGCGACCGAGTCCGTCGACGCGTGGGCTGGGCGCGGCCTGGCGTAGGCGACCGTCACCGGCACGCCCGCCTCGCGCACCACCGACGCGATCTCGTCGAGCGCGTCGTCGTCGTAGGCGCTCACCTCCTGGTCGGCCGTGCCGGGCGGGCGATGCATCGTCGTGAGCGACACGCGCTGGATCTTGGCCCCCGCCGCGACGATCCGCTGAATCGCGTCGCGGAGCCCACGGCGCGTCGCGTCGATCGACGGCCCGTGCGTGCGCGCCGCCACGAGCACCTGCAGCACGGTCGGCGTCTCGCGGGCGAAGCGGGCGATGCGGGCCTCGTGGCGAGCCTGCCCGCGCGAGGCCCAGAAGCGCGCGATGGTCGCCTCGTCCCAGGCGTCGAGCTTCACCCAGACCTCTCCGGCGCCTCGCGCGACGAGCCCGGCGAGCGGCTCGCGCACGCGCTCCCAGTCGAGCGTCGCGCCGGAGGTCAGCACGCGCACCGGCACGCGCCCGGCGGCCACGTCGATGGCGACCTCGAGCGCCGCGGCGAAGTTCGGCGACCAGGTCGGCTCCCCCGAGCCCGCGAAGCAGACGTCGACGGCCTGCTCGCCGCGCTCGGCGAGCGCCTGGAACGTGCTCGAGAGCTCGATGCGCAGCCTCGCGAGCTCCACGCGGTCGATCGAGGTGACGCGCTCCGTGCGAGGGACCTGGCAGTAGTCGCAGGCGAGCGGGCACGCGCCGGCGGGGGTCAGGTCGACGCCGACGGAGACGCCACCCGAACGGCGCGAACGCACGACGTAGACGTAGGCGCCGTCGGGGACCTCGACGAGATTCGCGCCGCGGCCTGGCTGGAGCCGCTCGGACGAGGACATCGCTGCGCGGCGCTGCAGCCCACGTGCCGTCGCCGCAGCTCGACCGCACGCCCGAAGCACTCGCATTTCCGCGGCTCGCCGCGCTGCTCGGCACGCAAAATACCCAGCGAACGCAAGTTCTGCAAATACCCGCACGGGGTGCGCCGTCGGGCGCGGCTCGACCGCTTCGAGGTCGCGCGCCTGGCTAGCCACGCGCCAGCCGCTCTCGCGCGCGCTCGGCCCGCGCCGCGCGCGCCTTG